>JANOEW010000191.1:0-1821 GCA_031413475.1 Amaricoccus sp. | reverse complement strand
CTGGGTATCGTAGGCGGTCAGGCCCGCGAAGATCAGGACGCCGAGCGCCGACACCGCGAACATGATCGCCGGCGAGCCGAGGAAGATGTTGACGATCGACGCCACCACCAGGCCGATCACGCCCATCATCAGGAACGTGCCCCAGCCCGACAGGTCCTTCTGCGTGGTGTAGCCCCAGAGGCTGAGCCCGGCGAATGCGATTGCCGTCACCAGAAAGATCTGCACGATCGACAAGCTGGTGAACACCAGAAAGATCGAGCTGATCGACACGCCCATCACCGCAGCGAAGGCGTAGAACGCAATCTGCGCCGTCGCAGCCGACATGCGGTTCACCATCGCGGTGATGCCGAACACGAAGGCCAACGGCGCAAACATGATCAGCCACTTCAGCGGCGAGGCGTAGATCGCCGAGCCGAAGGCGGTCAGATACTGGCCTTCACGGATCATGTAATCGGTCGGCACGTCCGAAACGGCCAGACCCGATACGGCCCAGGCGGCCAGCGCCGTGATGAGCATGCCCACGGACATCGTGCCGTAGACCTTGCTCATGTGCGCGCGCAGGCCGGAGTCGACAACCGCGGTCCGAGCCCCGGCGCCGGTCCGACGGATCGTCTCGAATTCCGCCATCGAATTCCTCCATGAGTTTGGTCGGCCAGACGGTCGCTCCGCGGCCCTTTCGACAATATCGGCAAAGTGGCGGCGCATTTCAAGCGTAGCGCGTCGCCGCAGTCCGATCATGACTAAAAAAGTTATGATTTCAGGGTCGAGCTGCGGTCAGTCGCGCGCGCGCAGTACCCGCGCCGGCCGCGCCGCCAGCGGGCGCAGGGCGAAGGCGAGGCCGGCAAGCAGGCTCGCCGCCGCGCCGCCGGTCACGATCGCCGCCGCGGAGACCGGCTCGAAGCGGAAGGATCCGTCGAGCACGTAGGTGGTGACCCCCCAGCCGCCGAGCGCGCCGGCGGCGATCGCCACGACGCCCGCCGTCGCCCCGAGCAGCGCCGCGCGCAGCGCAAAGCTCCACAGGATGCGGCCACGACTGGCGCCGAGCGTCTTCAGCACTGCCGCCTCGAACACGCGGCGCCGCTCGCCGGCCGCCGCGGCCCCGATCAGCACGACGAAGCCGGTGAGCAGCGTCGCGGCGGCGGCCCAGCGGGTTGCCGCCGACAGGCCGGCGAGCGATTCGGCGAAGAGGTCGATCGCCTCGCGCACCCGCACCGCGGTCACGTTCGGATAGGCCCCCGCCACGGCGCGCAGCAGCGGCGCCTCGGCGGCCTCCTCGGCGTAGACGGTCGCGATATGGGTGTGCGGCGCGCCGGCCAGCGCGGACGGATTCACCGCGATCAGGAAGTTGATGCCCATGTTCTGGAACTCGACCTCTCGAAAGCTCGCGATGGTCGCGGTTAGGTCGCGCCCGAGGACGTTGATCGTCATCCGGTCGCCGAGCTTCAATCCCATCTCGGCCCCTTCTTCGGCGGCGAAGCTCATCAGCGGCGGGCCACTGTAGTCTTCGGGCCACCAGGCGCCCTCGGTCAGGACGGTTCCGGCGGGCGCCGCGGCCGCGTAGGTTACGCCGCGGTCGCCACTCAGAGTCCAGTGGGGTCCCACGACCTCGCGGGCCGGCAGGTCGTTGATCCGGGTGATGACGCCCCGCAGCATCGGCGCGGTCTCCACCTCCGACACGCCGGGTTCGCCGCCCGCGCGATCGAGGAAGCCCGGCAATTGGTCGTTCTGAATGTCGACGAAGAAATAGGCTGGCGCGCGGTCCGGCAGGTCCGCCGTGATCAGGTTGCGCAGGTTCCAATCGATCTGGCCCACGGCCGCCAG
>JANOEW010000190.1:0-6125 GCA_031413475.1 Amaricoccus sp. | reverse complement strand
CGTCGGCAGCCCCAGGCGCTCGGAGAACAGACCGCCCTCGGTGCCGAACGCGACCTTGATCGTGCCGTTCGCTCCGGTCAGGCCCTTCACAAAAGCGACCACCGCCGCGTCCGGCGCGGTCCCCAGCCCCGGATAGCCCATGAACTCCACGATCTCGATCCCCGCGTCCGGATCGCCCGCCGCCGCCACGATGGCCGCGGCGGCCGCCTCGACCTCGGCCCGCAGCGCCGCGGGATCGTCTTCCGCCAAGTGGCGGAACTCGAACTCCACCACGCAGCGGTTCGGTACGATGTTGAGCGAGCCGCCGCCCTCGACCCGCCCGACGTGCACGGTGGTGTAGGGCACGTCGTAGTCGCCGTCGCGCCGCCCCTCCACCACGATCCGCGCCTGCATCGCCCGCAGCGCCGCCACCAGGTCGCAGCCCAGATGCAACGCGTTCAGCGCCATCGGCGCCAGCGCCGAATGTCCCTCGCGCCCGAGGCAGACCGCCCGCAGCCCGCGCTTGCCCTTGTGCCCGGTCGCCACCGCCATCCCGGTCGGCTCGCCGACGATGCACATCAGCGGCCGTACCGGGGCCGCCGCCAGCAGGTCGATCAGCGAGCGCACCCCGAGGCAGCCGACCTCCTCGTCGTAGCTCAGCGCCAGATGCAGCGGCGTGCGCAGATCGCTCCGGGCGGCGGTCAGGGCGGCCGCCACCGCGCAGGCGACGAAGCCCTTCATGTCCGCCGCGCCGCGCCCGTAGAGCCGACCCTCGGCCTCGGTCAGCCGGAATGGCGGCCGGGTCCAAGCCTGACCCGCGACCGGGACCACGTCCGTATGCCCCGACAGCATCACTCCCGGCCGGTCGGGCGGCCCCACCGTGGCGTAGAGGTTCGCCTTGCCGCCGTCCGCGTTCGGGATCAGCATCGCCTCGATGCCGGCCCCGCCGAGCAGGTCCGCGATCCAGGCCATCAACCCGATGTTCGGCGACGCGCTGATCGTGTCGAACGCGATCAGCCGCTCCAGGATCGCCCGCGTGTCCATGCCCGGCCTCCGTCCGCCCAAAGCGAGCAAACCGCAAAAGCCGCCGCGGCGATACCCCCGGCTCGGCTGGCCGCCGGCGTCGCGCGCCGCGACGGGAGGAGGCGATGCGGCTGGGACCGGGCTCAGGTCGTCGACTTCATCGGTTTGGCGCGGTCGGGGTTCTGGAACGACGCGGCGGCCGGCAGTGGCCGCATCAGCCGTCCGGCGGCGGGCCGTCGCGCCCGGGACGGCGCGGATTGGGGTCCAGGGCGAAACTGTCCTCGAGCGCGGCTTCGAGTTCGACCAGATCCTCGGGCAAGGGCAGGCCGAGCGATTTCATTTCGGACAGTTTCTCGCGCAGGCTTTCCTGCAACTCGTGCGCGTCCGACGGCTGCGCCGCGATCTCGTCCATCAACATCGCGATCTGCACGCGCAACTGCTCGAAGGCCATGGCCAGTCTCCCCTGGTCGCGGCCGAAACCTAACACGGCGGCCGCGCGCCCGTATCGATCAATCGCCTTGCAATGCCCTCGACGGAGTCGCACGCTCGGTCAAACCCCGAGAGGAGTGACGCCATGGCGTTCAAGACCGTGCTCATCGTGGTGGGGGTCGACCGGAACGACGCCGAGGTCGACCGCGCCGCCGGAATCGCCGAGGCGCTCGGCGCGCATCTGTCCGTGCTGGTGCTCGGGATCGCGCCGCCGCCGCCGTCCTCGCCCTACGGCGTCGTCTCCAACGACATCTGGTCGAGCGAGATCCGTGAAGGCCAGAGCGTGGCGCAGGCGCGGGCCGTCGCGGTCGAGAGCAGGCTCGCCGCGCGCGACCTGTCCACGTCGGTTCAGTCCCAGTATATCGATCGGGCCACGGTGGCGACGCTGGTTGCGCGATTCGCCCGGTATGCCGACGTCACCCTGATCTCGCCACAGGCCGAGGGGGTCGATCTGATGCAGAGCTGGGTCACGAACGGCGCGCTGTTCGAGAGCGGACGACCTGTGGTGCTCCTGCCGCCGGGCCCGGTGGTGTTCCCGAAGATCAGGCGAGTGATGATCGCCTGGGACGCCAGCGTCGAAGCGTCGAAGGCGGTGCGCGATTCGATCGAGCTGATGCAGGGGGCCGAGGAGGTCTACGCGGTGCTGATCGACCCGGTGCCATCGTTCGAGGGCCATGGGCCTGAGCCGGGCGCCGACCTCGCGACCTACCTCGGGCGGCACGGGATCAGCCTGCAGGTCCACCGCATGCCGAAGGAGGGCCGGGAAGTCGCCGACATCCTGCAGCGCGCGGCGAACGACATGGCGGTCGATCTGATCGTGATGGGCGGCTTCGGCCATTCGCGCCTGCGGCAGCGGATCTTCGGCGGGACCACGACGTCGATGATCAAGGAGACCGCCGCGCCGGTGCTTATGGCGCACTGACCCCGGCGGGCGCGTCGCTGTCAGAGCACGTTCACCGGCAGCTTGAGGAAGGTCGTGCCGCTTTCGTCGGGCTCGGGCAGCCGGCCGGCGCGCATGTTGACCTGGATCGACGGGATGATCAGCTTCGGCATCCCGAGCGTCTTGTCCCGCGCCTCGCGCATCGCCACGAAGGCCTCGGCGGTCGCGCCTGCGCCGACGTGGACGTTGCGTTCCCGCTGCTCCTGCACGGTCGTCTCCCAGGCGAAGACTTCGCGGCCGGGCGCCTTGTAGTCGTGGCAGACAAAGACGCGGGTGGCGTCGGGCAGCGCCAGGATGCGTTGGATCGAGGCGTAGAGCGCCGCGGCCGAGCCGCCGGGGAAATCCGCCCGCGCGGTGCCGTAGTCGGGCATGAACAGGGTGTCGCCGACGAACGCCGCGTCGCCGATCAGGTAGGTGAGACAAGCCGGGGTGTGGCCCGGCGTGTGCATCACACGGCCACGGAGTCCGCCGATCTCGAAGCCGTCGCCCTCGCCGAACAGCTTGTCGAACTGCGAGCCGTCGCGCTGGAAGCGAGTGCCCTCGTTGAAGATCTTGCCGAAGGTGTCCTGGATCACGGTGATGTTGGCGCCGATGCCGACTTTGCCGCCGACCTGCTCCTGGAGGTAGGGCGCGGCGGACAGGTGGTCGGCGTGGACGTGGGTCTCGAGCAGCCACACCGGGTCGAGGCGGCGCTCGCGGAGGTGGGCGACGATACGGTCGGCGGACCGCGTGTCGGTGCGGCCGGAGGCGTGGTCGAAGTCGAGCACGGAATCGACAATGGCGCAGGCGGCGCTCGACGGGTCCTTGACCACGAAGGACACCGTGAACGTCGCCTCGTCGAAAAAGGCGGTGACCTCGGGGTTCATGGCGGGGCTCCACGTGGCGCAGGACAAGCGTAGCCGGGGCCGAAATAAATTTCAATCACAGCATACGAACGCCCTTCGATGGACGTCGCCGCCGTGGTAGCGTCCCGGCGCAGCGTCTGCCCACGCTGCGAAGCCGCAGGATTGCGGCGGTCCGGGTTCCCGGTCCCTTCGAACGCGGGGCAGGCGAAGGGTTGGGGCCGCCCGGCAGTGAGCGAGGAAACGTCCATGCCGTTCTATCTGCTAGAAGTCGCCTATGCGCCCGAGGCGTTCAAGGCGATGATTACAAATCCGTCCGACCGAAAGGCGGCCGCCGAGAAGCTCGTGGCCTCGGTGGGCGCGAAGATACACCATTTCTTCTTCGCCTTCGGTAGGTATGACGCCGTCGTGCTGATCGAGGCGCCGGACGACAAGGCGATGGCGGCGGCGGCGATGGTGGCCGCGGGCAGCGGCGCCATGTCGGGCGGCCAGACGACCAAGCTGATGACGGTCGAGGACGCGATGGAGGCGATGAAGATGGCCGGCAAGGCGGCGGCGGCGAGCTACAAGCCGCCCACGGCCTGACGGCTTCAGGCCTTCATGATGCGGTGCAGGTCCGCCGGGCCCAGGGTGGCGGGAAGGCTCGGATCGCCGGCGATCTCCGCCAGCGCGACCGGCTCCGCCGCGTAGTTGAACCAGAATACCTCCGCAGCCGTCTCGGTGCGGCGGAGGCCGTCGGGTAGGTCGAGCGTGGCGAGGCCGGCCTCGCGCGCGGCGTCGCCGAGGATGCGGCGCATCGCGCCGCGGTCCGGCCAGCCGCAAAGATAGCGCAGCTTGTTCGCGACACGGACCGCCGCCTCGCCGTCGGCGGTCCGCTCGCGAACCTCCGAGTCGCCGTCGGTGATCTCGCGCCAGATGTGAAAGGCGCCGCCGCCTTCGAGCCCGACCAGTCCGGTGGGGCGGAGCGACTCGACGCGGGCGACGCGGGTGGCGAGTGCCTGCAGGTCGGGGGGCATGGCGGCGGGGATCTGCATGTCCGGCGTCTTCGCGCCGGTGCGCGGGCCGATCACGGCCTGGCCGCCGAAGCGGGCGAGGGCGGCGCGCAGCGGGTCGGTCCAGGCGGCGAGGCCGGGGATCACCACCAGCGCATAGGGCGCGAGGTCAGTGGTTTCCGGGGGGAGGATATCGAGGGTGAGACCGTTGAGGCGCAGGCCGCGGTAGGCCTCGAACACCAGGCGGAAGTAATCGAAGTCGCGGCCCTGCGGCTGGGTCGTCCAGGCCCAGGCGGAGGCGTAGTCGAAGACGAGGCCGACGCGGGCGGGCGGGTGCGGCTCGACCTCGGGGCCGTTGCCGAGCTCGCGCGCGACCTGCGCCGCCTCGGTCAGGCCGGGCGCATCGCGGCTGTCGGGGGTGAGCAGGCCGGCGTGCATTTGTTCCTGCGCGAAGGGGGCCTGACGCCAGCGGAAGTAGGAGACGACCTCGGCGCCGTGGGCGAAGGCCTCCCAGGTCCAGAGCCGGACCATGCCGGGCAGCGGCGCCGGGTTGTAAGGCGCCCAGTTCACCGGGCCGGGCTGCTGCTCCATCACCCACCAGCGGCCGCGGCCGACCGCACGGTAGAGGTCGTGGTGGAAGGCCTGGTTGTCCGGGTCGCCCTGGCGCAGGAAGGCGGTCTTCCAGGCGGCGTCCTCGGACACCCGGTCCTCGAGGAAGCCGAGCGGGTAGCTGTCCCAGGAGGCGGCGTCGAGGTCGGCGCCGAGGGCGAAGTGGTCGAATTCGACGGTCTTGCCCATGTAGTTGTGCAGGATCGGCGCGGTGGAGTGGGCGCGGATGATCTCGGTCTGCACGCGGTTGAAGGCGACGATCTCGTCCGAGGCGAACCGGCGGAAGTCGAGCCAGTGGGCGGGGTTCGCCTCGGTGACGGTCAGGTTCGGCAGGCCGATCTGGTCGAGGCTGGTGTATTCCATCGACCAGAAGACGTTGCCCCAGGCGGCGTTCAGCGCCGCCACGTCGCCGTAGCGTGCGGCGAGCCAGCGGCGGAAGGCGGCGGCGGCGACGGGGCTGAAGGAATGGGCGGTGTCGTGGCAGGCGTATTCGTTGTCGGTCTGCCAGGCGGCGACGTGCGGGTTCGCGCCGTAGCGCTCGGCGAGGACGCGGGTGATGCGGGCGCACTCGTCCCGGTAGCCGGCGTGGCTGAAGTCGTAGTGCCGGCGCGAACCGAACCCGCGCGGCCGGCCCTGGCGGTCGCAGGGCAGCATATCGGGGTGGCGGTCGAGCATCCAGCGCGGCGGAGTGGCGGTGGGGGTGCCGAGCACGACCTTGAGGCCGGCGGCGCCGAGGGTGGCGATGGCGCGGTCGAGCCAGTCGAGGCGGAGGTCGTCCGGGGCGGGTTCGAGGCGCGACCAGGCGAACTCGCCGATGCGGACCCAGGTGAGGCCGGCGGCGGCCATGCGGCGGGCGTCCTCGGGCCACCAGGCTTCGGGCCAGTGCTCAGGGTAGTAGCAGACGCCGAGGGCGCGGCGGATCATCGGGGGGCCGGTTGCACGTTGCAACGGGAGTTATGTAGTTGTTCGGACTGTGTAAAATAGTTAACGATGGAGTTATCCATAGGCTTGGCTTCGCCCGGCGTCGACGCGGATGGCACTGGCGCGACCGCCAGGCTCAAGCCGTCAAGGATAGGCGGCGAACCTGCGACGGCGACGCACTGCGTCGCGCAGGTTCGTCGGCTGGAGCGCGTGAGCGCGGAGGGCGAGGGGCGCCAAGCGGAGCTGTCGGGTTGTAATCCGTGCGCGCCTGCCTGGGCGGGCGCGTCTATCGCGCCTGCCAAGGGGCAGGCAGGCGCGCGCGGATTTGTC
>JANOEW010000189.1:0-8573 GCA_031413475.1 Amaricoccus sp. | reverse complement strand
GAAAGTTGTCCCGTCAACCCGTCAAAGAGAAGCTGATCTGAAAGTTGCCGGGCGAGGTTCTTAGTCCAGGAAGACCAGCCTGTGACGTACGACGCATGGGTCGCCGCGACCGTCTGGTATCCGCCGACATCCCGAAGTTGCCACCACCACGGTGCAAATGTTGCCACGGCAACGACGATGATCGTGGCCAGAATTCCCGTCAGCCGCATGATCGACATCGACTTACGGCCTTGTACCAACCACCAAAGTCCGCTGCCGCTGCAAAGGATTGCCAGAGGCAGCCAGCCAGTGTACTTGGTCCACCATGCGAGCCACGCGGCGATTCGGCTTTTCGTCCCCGCCGGTGCGGCCTATAAGCGACGCCGGCCCGAGGCAACCGTTTCAGCCCGGCCCAATCAACAGCCATTTCGTTGGAGGATTGGCGGATGTTCTATCGCGACGAACGGTTGGCGCTTTTCATAGACGGCGCAAATCTCTACGCGGCCGCACGGGCGCTCGGCTTCGACATCGACTACAAACTGCTGCGAAGCGAATTCGTCCGCCGCGGCAAGCTGGTGCGCGCGTTCTACTACACCGCGATGCTGGAGACCGACGAATATTCGCCGATCCGGCCGCTGGTCGACTGGTTGAATTATAACGGTTTTGCGAGGGTGACGAAGCCGGCAAAAGAATTCACCGATTCGATGGGCCGGCGCAAGGTCAAGGGCAACATGGACATCGAACTCGCGGTCGATGCGATGGAGATGGCGCCGCATATCGACCACATGGTGCTGTTCTCGGGCGACGGCGACTTCAAGCCGCTGGTCGAATCGATCCAGCGCCAGGGGGTTCGGGTCTCGGTGGTCTCGACGATCCGCTCGTCGCCGCCGATGATCGCCGACGAACTGCGCCGGCAGTGCGACAACTTCATCGAGCTTGAGGAGTTGCGCGAGGTGATCGGCCGGCCGCCACGGGGCGACCAGTCGCCGGCCCGCGCGGTGGCCGAGACCGACGACGAGGTGTGACGCAGGCGGCCGACGCGGAGCCGCCGCGGGACTGCGGGCTCTGCCCGCGGCTCGCGGCCTATCGCGCCGGGGCCGCGGCGGCGCATCCCGACTGGCACAATGCGCCGGTGCCGTCCTTCGGCCCCAATGATGCGCGCGTGCTGGTCCTCGGGCTGGCGCCCGGGGTCGCGGGAGCGAATCGCACCGGGCGGCCCTTCACCGGCGACCACGCCGGCCAGTTGCTCTACGCCACGCTGGCCAAGTTCGGCTTCGCCAACGACCGGTTCGCCGCCGATCCGGGCGACGGATTGCTACTCCGGGATTGTATGGTGTCGAACGCCGTGCGTTGCGTGCCGCCGCAGAACAGGCCGTCGCCCGCCGAAATCGCGACCTGCCGCCGGTTCCTCGTCGCCCGGCTCGCGACGCTGCCCCGGCTCGCGGCCGTGGTCTGTCTCGGGCGAATCGCCCATGACTCGCTGCTCCGGGCGCGCGCGACGCCACTGTCGGCGCACGTGTTCGCCCATGGCGCGCGGCATGACCTCGGCGGCCTCGTGGCCTTCGACAGCTATCATTGCTCGCGCTACAACACCAACACGGGGCGGTTGACGCCCGCCATGTTCGAGGCTGTATTCGCCGACCTACGTGGGTATATTGACGCCGCCTGAAACCACGCGAGCGACCATGCCCGAACCGCTGACCCTCTATCTCGCCGCGCCGCGCGGGTTCTGCGCCGGCGTCGACCGGGCGATCAAGATCGTCGAGCTCGCGCTGGAGAAATGGGGCGCGCCGGTCTACGTGCGCCACGAGATCGTTCACAACAAATACGTGGTCGACGGGCTGCGCGCCAAGGGCGCGATCTTCGTCGAGGATCTCGCCGACTGCCCGACGGACCGGCCGGTGATCTTCTCGGCGCATGGCGTGCCGAAGGCGGTACCGGCCGAGGCCGCGGCGCGGCGCATGGTCTGGGTCGACGCGACCTGCCCCCTGGTCTCCAAGGTGCACATCGAAGCGGAGCGGCACCATGCGGCGGGGCTGCAGGTGGTGATGATCGGCCATGCGGGGCATCCCGAGACGCTCGGCACCATGGGCCAGCTGCCGCCGGGCGCGGTGCTGCTGGTCGAGACCGTCGCGGACGTCGAGCGTGTCGCGCCGCGCGATCCGGGCCGACTGGCGTTCATCACCCAGACCACGCTGTCGGTGGACGACACCGCCGAGATCGTCGCGGCGCTTCGGGCGCGGTTTCCGGGCATCGTCGGGCCGCGCAAGGAGGACATCTGCTACGCCACCACCAACCGCCAGGAGGCGGTCAAGGCGATGGCCCAGAAGATCGACGCGCTGCTGGTGATCGGGGCGCCGAATTCGTCGAACTCGCTGCGGCTGGTCGAAGTCGGCAAGCGCGCCGGCTGCGGCTACGCGCAGCTTGTGCAGCGGGCCGCGGACATCGACTGGCGGGCGCTGACCGGCGTGCGCGCCGTCGGGGTGACGGCCGGCGCGAGCGCGCCGGAGGCGCTGGTCGCCGAGGTGATCGACGCGTTCAAGGCGCGCTATGCGGTGACCGAAGCGCTGGTCGAAACCGCGCGCGAAGCGGTCGAGTTCAAGGTGCCGCGGGCGCTGCGGGAAACCGCGGCGTGACCCGCGTGCCCGTGCCGGCGATTCTGCTCGGCCTCGCCGGGCTGATCCCCTTCGCCTATGGCGTGGTCATGATTTTCGCGAGCGCCGGCTCGGCGCCGACACTGGGGTTGTTTCCCTCCGACGCGACCGGCGGGCTGTTCATTCTCGAACGGTTCGGGGCGGCGATCCTCGGCTTCATGGGCGGCTGTCTCTGGGGCTTCGCTTCGGCGCGGCCGGAGGGCCCGAGCCTGACGCTGCTGACCGCCAGCGCCGTTCCCGCGTTCATCGCCTTCGTCGCGATCCGCGATACCCCGGCGCTGAGCTGCCTCTGGCTCGCCTTCGGCTTCGTCGTGCTGCAGGCGATCGACGTGGTGTTTCATCGCACCGGCGTCGCGCCGGCCTATTGGCTGTCGCTGCGGCTGCCGCTGACCGCGGCGGTCATCGCTAGCCTGCTGGTCGGCGCGCTCCATGGCTGACCTCTTCGCCTACACCGACGGGGCCTGTTCGGGCAACCCTGGCCCCGGCGGCTGGGGCGCGCTGCTGGTCGCTCGCGACGGCGCCCAGGTGCTGAAGGAACGGGCGCTTTCGGGCGGCGACGGGCGCACCACCAACAACCGCATGGAGCTGATGGCCGCGATCGCCGCGCTCGAGGCCCTCGAGCGGCCGACGCGGCTGACCGTCGTGACCGACAGCGCCTATCTGCGCGACGGCGTCACCCGCTGGATCGACGGATGGAAGGCGAACGGCTGGCTGACGGCGGGGCGGAAGCCGGTCAAGAACGAAGACCTCTGGCGGCGGCTCGACGCGGCCCGGGCGCCCCACGCCGTCGACTGGGACTGGGTCAAGGGCCACGCCGGCCATGCCGAGAACGAGCGCGCCGATGAACTCGCTCGCGCCGGGATGGCCCCCTTCAAGGCCAGGCCGCCAAACCGGACCCACGTTGGCTGAAATGCCGCTAGGCCCCGAACGCCGGCCGCGCCTCCAGGCCGCGCCGCCAGGCGAGCAGCGCCGTGCAGGTCTCGGGCACGCCGATGCGCGTCGGCCGCAGGAAATCCACCGCCACGACGGCGGTGATGTCGGCGATGCTGAACCGCGCCCCCGCGACAAAGGCGCTCGTGGCCAGCCGTGCGTCGAGCCAGCCGAGCGCGGCGAGGACCCTCGGCCGGTTCGCCTCGGCCCAGGGCGGGCACTGGTCCTCCATCACCGCCATCTTCGGATTGCCGTGGCGCACCACCGCGGCGATCGGGGCCAGCAGCTGGAACTCGACGCGCCGGTTCCACATCTCGATCTCGGCCGTCTCCAGCGGGTCGCGACCCATCAGGTTCGGCTCCGGCCAGAGCGCCTCCACGTAGCGGCAGATCGCCACGCTCTCGGTCAGCCAGCGGCCATCCGCGAGGCGCAGCGCCGGTACGTGATGGGTTCCGACCCGCGCCGTATGCTCGGCGAACTGCGCGCCGGCCATGATGTCGACCTGCTCGACCGGCAGCTCCACGCCCTTCTCCGCGAGAAAGACCCGCACGCGTCGTGGGTTCGGCGCGGGCTTGCAGTCGACGAGAAGCTCCGGGCGTGGCAGGTCCATCGTCGCAGTCTCGCGAACCCCGGACCCGGACGCAAGCGTCTCGCCGATCCTTGCACCGGCCTTGCACGGCCCCATGCGCGGCCCTTGCCGGCCGGAGCGCGGCTGCTATACGAGGCGGCGATCCTCGCGACCGGAGAGCCGCCGTTGTTCCCGCACCGCCACCTGCTCGGGATCGAAGGGCTGTCGCGCGGCGACATCGAGACGGTGCTCGACCTCGCCGAAGACTACGTCGCGCTGAACCGGCGGGCCGACAAGCGCGGGAACGCGCTGGCGGGCCTGACCCAGATCAACATGTTCTTCGAGGCCTCGACCCGCACCCAGGCGAGCTTCGAGCTCGCGGGCAAGCGGCTCGGGGCGGACGTGATGAACATGACCGTGGCGGCGAGCTCGGTGAAGAAGGGCGAGACGCTGATCGACACGGCGATGACCCTGAACGCGATGCGGCCCGACCTGCTGGTGGTGCGCCACCCCGCCTCGGGCGCGGTCAACCTGCTGGCGTCCAAGGTCGAATGCGCCGTCCTGAACGCCGGCGACGGCCGCCACGAGCACCCGACCCAGGCGCTGCTCGACGCCCTGACCATCCGCCGGCGCAAGGGCCGGCTGTCGCGGCTGACCGTGGCGATCTGCGGCGACATCGCGCATTCGCGGGTGGCGCGGTCGAACATGATCCTGCTCGGCCGGATGGAGAACCGCGTCCGGGTGATCGCCCCGCCGACGTTGCTGCCCGCCGGGATCGAGCGCATGGGCGTCGAGGTGTTCCAGGACCTGCGCGCCGGGCTCGACGGCGCCGACGTGGTGATGATGCTGCGCCTCCAGCGCGAGCGCATGGACGGCGCGCTGGTGCCTTCGATGCGCGAGTACTACCACCGCTTCGGCCTCGACGCCGAAAAGCTGGCGCTGGCGAAACCCGACGCCATCGTCATGCACCCCGGCCCGATGAACCGCGGCGTCGAGATCGACGGCACGCTCGCCGACGACATCAACGTCAGCGTGATCCAGGAGCAGGTCGAGATGGGCGTCGCCGTGCGCATGGCGGCGATGGACCTGCTGGCGCGCAACCTGCGGGCGCGCGCCGCGTGACCGTCCTCGTGAACGTCCGGCTGATCGATCCCGAGCGCGACCGCGTCGTCGCCGGCGGGCTGGTGATCTCGGGCGGCGTGATCGCCGAGGTGTTCGAGGGCCCCCGCCCCGGCGGCGTCGACTGCGGCGGCATGGCGCTCGCGCCCGGCATCGTCGACCTCGGGGTGAAGGTCGGCGAGCCCGGCGAGCGGCACACGGAGAGCTTCCGCTCCGCCGGGGCCGCCGCCGCCGCCGGCGGCGTCACCACCATCGTCACCCGCCCCGACACCCTGCCCGCCATCGACGAACCCGAGCGGCTCGAGTTCATTCTGCGCCGCGCCGTCGAGGCCACCCCGGTCAACGTGCTGCCGATGGCGGCGCTGACCCGCGGCCGCGAGGGCCGCGAGATGACCGAGATCGGCTTCCTGATGGACGCCGGCGCGGTCGCCTTCACCGACGCCGCCGCGGTGGCGAACCCGCGGGTGTTCCAGCGCTGCCTCACCTATGCCGCCGGCCTTGGCGCGCTGATCGTCGGGCATCCCCAGGACCCGGTGCTCAGCGCCGGCGCCTGCATGACCTCGGGGCAGTTCGCGTCGCAGCTCGGCCTGCCGGCGGTCTCGCCGATGGCCGAGCGCATCGGGCTCGAGCGCGACCTCGCACTGGTCGAGGCGACCGGCGCGCGCTATCACGCCGACCAGATCTCGACCGCCCGCAGCCTGCCGGCGCTGGCGCGCGCCCGGGCGGCGGGCCTGCGGGTGACGGCGGGCGCCTCGATCCACCACCTGACGCTGAACGAGTTCGACGTTGGCGATTACCGCACCTTTTTCAAGCTGACCCCGCCATTGCGCTCCGAGGACGACCGGGCGGCGATGGTCCAAGCGGTGGCCGACGGGCTGATCGACGTGATCGGCTCGTTCCACACCCCGCAGGACGAGGAGGAGAAGCGCCTGCCGTTCGAGGAGGCGGCCTCCGGCGCCGTCGGTCTTGAGACCCTGCTGCCGGCGGCGATGCAACTCCACCACGCCGGCCTGTCGCTGCCGTTGCTGTGGCGCGCGCTCAGCCTCAACCCCGCCCGCCTGCTCGGCCTGGCGGCGGGTCGCCTCGCGCCGGGAGCCCCCGCCGACCTCGTGCTGTTCGACCCCGACGCGCCCTTCGTGCTCGACCGCGCCACCCTGCGCTCGAAGTCGAAGAACACGCCCTACGACCTGCGGCGGATGCAGGGCCGGGTGCTGCGCACCTGGGTCGGCGGGCGCGAGGTCTACGCCCGCGAGGCGCGATGACCCTGAGCGTCGCGATCCTGCTCGCCTACCTCGCCGGCTCGATCCCCTTCGGGCTGCTGATCACCCGCGCGCTCGGGCTGGGCGATCTGCGCGGTATCGGTTCGGGCAACATCGGCGCCACCAACGTGCTGCGCACCGGCAACAAGGCCGCCGCTGCGGCGACCCTGATCCTCGACGCGGCCAAGGGCGCCGCCGCGGTGCTGGTCGCGCGCGCCGTGGCGGGCGAGACGGCGGCGCTGCTGGCGGGCTTCGCGGCCTTCCTCGGCCATCTCTACCCCGTCTGGCTGAAGCTCCGCGGCGGCAAGGGCGTGGCCACCTTCCTCGGCGTGCTGCTCGCGCTCGCCTGGCCGGTCGGGCTGATCGCCTGCGCGACCTGGGCGCTCACGGCTGCGGTGACCCGCCTCTCCTCGCTGTCGGCGCTGGTGGCCGCGGCGACGGTGCCGATCTGGCTGCTGTTCCTCGGGCCGCCGGGCGCGGTCTGGGCCGGGATCGCCATGGCGGCGCTGGTGGTCCTGCGCCACCGCACGAACATCATTCGACTGCGCGCGGGAACCGAGCCGCGGATCGGCGCCGGCCGCTGAACGAATCAGCGCCCGAGGCGGGCGCAGACCCGGTCCAGCCGGTCGCGCCAGCCTGGAAACGCCTGCGCCAGCCGCTCCTCGGCGGCGGTGCGCGCACCCTCGACGGTCAGGCGCAGCTCGGCGAGGAAACAGGCCTCGTCGAGCGCGGCTTCGGCGCCGGTCGCGGCGCGGCGGCCGCGGCGGGCAGGAACTCTGGCATTGGTTCGGGACATCCGCGTCACTCCCCTGGGCTTCTGCGCCCATCCTCCACCATCCGACGTTACGCGACCGTTAGGGCCGCGTGACCAACGCTCGCCCATCGAGGTTAACGGTTGGTTGCGCCGCGCCGCCGGCGCGGCTAGCGTCGCGTCGTCAACCAGGGAGCGAGCAATGACCGTCGAAACCGTCGAAGGCGTCGCCGCGATCGTCGGCTTCGACGCCGAGCGCTGCATCCACGCGCGCCGCTGCGTCATGGGCGCCCCCGCCGCCTTCCGGGCCAACGTCGATGGACCCTGGATCGTCCCCGACGCCGAAGACCCCGAGGCGCTGCTCCGCGTCGCCTACGCCTGCCCCTCCGGCGCGATCACGGTCCGGCGCACCGACGGCGGCCCTCAGGAGGCGCCGCCGCGCGCCAACACCGCCACGCTGCGCGAGAACGGCCCGATCGCGATCCATGCCGAACTCACCATCGAGGGCCGGGGCGCGATGACCCGCGCCACGCTCTGCCGCTGCGGCCTGTCGAAGAACAAGCCGTTCTGCGACAACTCGCACGTCGAGGGCGGTTTCGTCGCCACCGGCGAGCCGGCCTCGCGGCCGTCCGCGCTGGCGATCGCCGACCTGACCGGCCCGGTCGCGGTGCGGCCGCTACCGAACGGCCCGCTCGTCGTGACCGGGCGGCTCGAGATCTCAGCCGGAACCGGCCGCAACGTCGAGCGGGTGGAAAAGGCGTTCCTCTGCCGCTGCGGCCACTCTGCGAACAAGCCCTACTGCGACAGCAGCCACAAGGCCGCGGGCTTCAGCGCGCCCTGACCGGCGGCTCAGTCCAGCGGCGCGAACACCCGCAGCGCCCGCGGGCGCACCCGGAACTCCGCCGGCGTCGTGGTGACCAGTTCGCCGTCGGCGTTGACCGGGCGCGGGGTGCGGGTCCTGATGGCGAACTGCACACCTCGGGCCGTACGCACGTCGGTCCAGGCGCCGTGCGCCCCCGATCGGAACGTCCGCATCCCGAGCGCCAGCCGCCACACGTTGGCCATCTCCAGGCTGTAGAGGTCGAGGTGGCCGTCATCGATCTCGGCGGTTTCCTCGACGACGTTGCCCCCGCCGTAGTGCCGACCATTGCCGACCGCGATCTGCAACGTGCGCACCCGGGTCGTCGTGTCGCCCTCGGTGATCCAGGCGCTGAACCGCCGCGCCCGCGCCAGCACGCGCATCCCGGCGAAGGCGTAGCCAGGCTCTTCATCACAAAATTATGTACCGGCCAGAAAGTATTTTCAGGAAATGA
>JANOEW010000188.1:0-5170 GCA_031413475.1 Amaricoccus sp. | reverse complement strand
AATCGTGCTGCCGATCTCGCGCGGCTCCCGGAAGTTATCGGCGACCTGCGCACCCGGGGAACCTTCCAGGCAGCTGGCTCTCGTTCACCCTGCCCCACACCACCTCAGCCTGCGCCAGCGCCAACGCCCGCCCCCCCGCCTCGAGCGAGAGCGCGACCCTGGTGCCCAGGGGCAGCGGCTCGGGCATGCGCAGGAAGAGCCCGTGGGGCGAGACGTTGGCCGTCAACGTGCGGATGACCCTGGGCTGACCTTCGAGAGTGACGACGCGAATCGGGTGCCGAAAACGGACCCTCGAGACACGCTTCTGCCGTTCGATCAGCACCTGGCAAGTGTCCGCTACAGGAAGCCACAGGCAAGTTTCCGGCGACTGCGGCACCATGGCGCAGTGCGTGAGTTTCGCAGCCAGCGGGGCGCCCTCCCGGCCCCTCAGTTCACCGCTTTGCGCGACGCGCTCCTGGCCTCGCCGCTGGTGGGGGCCAGTACGCTGTCGGGCCCCTTCGAGGCGAGCCGCGGCTTCGGCGTGACGTTTCGGGATCCATTCGGCCGCCGGCCTCCTCGATCAGCTGGCGGATGTTCTGCATCACCTTGTGGGTCTGCTCCACGGGATCGTGGCTGGCGATGGTCCTGGCGTCGTCGAGGTTCTGCGGGCACTGGCCGCGCAGCCAGACGATCCGGCCGCCTCGGGTGACGACGGCCTGGGCGAGGTCGTTGTCGAGGTTCTGCTCGGGGTAGGTGTCGCGGGTGTTGAACGTGCGGATGCGGGTATGCGCCATCGCGGCCTCCGTGGGTGTCATGCGCGGGTCATGCGTCTGCGGTCTCGCGCCTCGCCGGCGCGGGGTAGGCCAGATACTTGCGCTGGGTGGCGATCCGGTCGGCCACGTGCTGGGCGTCGTGCCAGACGCCCCAGATGAAGCTCGAGCCCCGGCGCGACTGCCAGGGCAATCCCAGAAAGTAGAGCCCGGATTCGACCGAGACGCCGCGCCGGTGCTTCGGCCGGCCGGTCGCGTCGAAGGCGTCGAGCTTCAGCCAGCCGTAGTCGAGCGCGTAGCCCGTCGCCCAGAGGATCGTCGTGATCCCGGATTGCGCCAGGTCCAGCGCGCGGATCGGATCGGTCAGGCACGCCGGGTCCGGCCCGATCGCCCGGGCCTCGGGCTCTTCGGGCAGGTCGAGGCCGTTCTGCGTGACGTAGGCGTCCGCTTCGTCCAGCAGCGACAGATAGTCGGCGTCGCCTCGCGCGACGTTGTGCGCCAGATCCGCCGCGAAGCTCAGCACCCCGTCGCGACAGGTCTCGGTCCGGCCGACCAGCGTCATGCCCGCCGCGGCGAGCCGGCGGAAGTCGACCGTCCGGCCGCCATGGGCCCCGCTGACCGCGATCGTCACGTGCTCCATGCCGGGCTGCGGTGTATCGGCGTCCCACTTGCCGAGCACCCCGAGCCACCAGCAGAAGTCGCGCCCGCGATAGGCGCGGGGCGGCCGACCGTGCGGAGCGACCGAGAGATAGACCCGCCGGCCCGCCCGCAGCAGCTCGTCGGCGATCTGCACGCCCGAGGAGCCCGCGCCCACCACCAGCACCGCCCCGTCGCGGAGCTGACCCGGATTGCGGTAGGCGGCGGAATGGAGCTGATCTAGGCCGGCGTCGTCGGGGACCAGCGCCGGAAGGACCGGGCGCTGGAACGGCCCGGTGGCGACGACCACGCTGACGGCCTCGATCACCCCGTCCGAGGTCTCGACGCGGAAACCGGGATGGCCGGTGTTCCGGCGAACCTCCCTGACCTCGACGCCGCAGCGGATCGGGGCCGCGATCTGCGCGGCGTAGGCGACGAAATAATCCGCGACCGCTTCCTTGTTGGGGAAGGCGTCGGGATCGGCGCCGGAGAATTCCATGCCCGGGAACCGGTCGTGCCAGGCCGGACCGTTGGCGACCAGCGAATCCCAGCGTCCCGTACGCCAGCGCTCGGCGATGCGGTCCCGCTCGAGCACGAGGTGCGGCACGCCGCACCGGCTCAGGTGCTCGCTCATCGCCAGTCCGGCCTGGCCGCCGCCGACGACCAGCGCATCTACCTTCTCGACCGACATCTCCGCGTTCCTCCCTGGCGTCGAAAGCTCTGCCCAAGTCTCCACCTAAATCTCTATCCAAGTCTCTATCCAAGTCGCCGGAGGCCGAAAATCATCTTTTCGCGCAGCACCGGTTAGGCTGCTCCTAAACCCTGCGGCGGGTCCGGGCGCCGGTTCGCGTCGCGCCGCCGCGCTTGGCTTCACGGCGGTCTTGCCGCACTCTGACCGGATGCCGCTGCGGTTCACCCTGCGTCAGCTCGAATACTTCGTCGCCGTCGGCCGGGCGGGAAACATCGACGCCGCCTCCGAGGCGGTGAACGTCTCGTCGAGGATGGCGACGCCCCGGTCCGGCTAGATCGCTTCGCGCGCGTGCGGCGCGGCGCCGGTCGACATGTCCCGCCCGATTTGACCCGTGGCAGATCGGGCCGCGCTATCGGACGGAAGCCGGATCATGGTGTTTTCGGACCGCCAAACCGGAACCGCTGACCGCTGGATCGTCGAAGGCCGACGGCGCGGCCTCCGCCGGGGCGACCGCCACCGCCGTGAGCGCACGCTCGACCAACTCGGGCCCTGCCCCGCGCCGATGCGCGCCATCGGAGAGGATGCGCCGCCAGGCGCGCGCGCCGGGGCGGCCGGCGAAGGCGCCGAGCATGTGCCGAGTGATCTGGTGCAGCCCGGCCCCGCGGCCCAGCTCCGCCTCGATGTAGGACAGCATGCCGCGCACCGCCGTCTCCGCGGCGACGTCCGGGCCGGGGGTCGCCGAAGATCACCCGGTCAGCGGCCCCGAGCAGCGCCGGCCGCTGATAGGCCGCCCGTCCGATCATGACGCCGTCGAAGCCCGCGGCGAGATGCGCCGCCGCCGCGTCGAGGCCGTCGACGCCGCCGTTCAGCACGATCGACAGCTGCGGGAAACGGGCCTTCATCCGCCGGGCGAGGCCGTAGTCGAGCGGCGGGATCTCGCGGTTCTGCCGGGGGCTGAGGCCGTCGAGCCAGGCCTTGCGCGCATGGATCGCGAAGCGGCGCACGCCGGCGGCGGCGACGGTCTCGAGGAAGGCCGGCAGGACGGTTTCCGGATCCTGGTCGTCGACGCCGATGCGGCACTTGACGCTGACCGGGACCGGCCCGGCGGCGGCGATCATCGCCGCGGCGCAGTCGGCCACGAGATCGGGCGTGCGCATCAGCGCGGCGCCGAAGCAGCCCGCCTGCACCCGGTCCGACGGGCAGCCGACGTTGAGGTTGATCTCGTCGAAGCCGAGGTCGCGCCCGATCGCCGCCGCCGCCGCCACCGCGTCCGGCTCCGAGCCGCCGATCTGGATCGTGATCGGGTGCTCGCTCGGGTCGTAGGCCAGCAGCCGCTCTCGCGGACCGTGCAGCACGGCTCCGGTCGTCACCATCTCGGTGTAGAGCGCCGTGCGCCGGGTGAACCGGCGATGGAACGCGCGGCAGTGCCGGTCGGTCCAGTCCATCATCGGGGCGACGCTCAGTCTTTGGTGTTCAATTTCAGACACTTGTCGTCATTTTCTTAGAACGGATGCGGGCGGACTCTGCGCCCCATGCCCCAAGTGACATAGCCGAAGGGGGCGACCGGGCCAAGCCGACCAGCCGCACGGCGACCATCGAAGGGTCGCGGAGCCGTCCCCCGATCACAGACAGACCAGACGGCGGATCGTCTCGATGTTGAAGGCGAGCCGGGCCGCGAGCGCTTCGGGCGCCATCAGGTCGCGCTCGTAGACGATGCTGCCGGTGCAGCGGTTCGTCAGGTAGTGGTAGCCGATCGCGGCGACGGTGATGTTGAGCTGGACCGGATCGACCTCCGGCCGGAACACGCCGGCGGCGGATCCGCGATCGAGCAGCCCGCCGACCATCTCGACGAAGCGCCGGCGGATGGTTCCGATCACGTCGGACTTCTTCAGATGCCGGGCGCGGTGCAGGTTCTCGCTGTTCACCAGCGTCAGGAACTCCGGGTTGTGCAGGTAGTAGTCCCAGGTGAACCGCACCAGACGTTCCAGCGCCTCCGCCGGGGCAGCGTGTCGAGGTCGAGCCGCTGTTCGGCGGTGCGGATGTCGACGTAGGCGAGTTCGAGCGCGGTCTGGAACAGCGCCTCCTTGCTGACGAAGTAGTGATTGATCATCCGCTTGTTGATGCGGGCGCGCTCGGCGATCGCGTCGATGCGCGCGCCGCCCGGCCCGTTGCGCGCAAATTCCTTCTTGGCCGCGGCGAGGATCTTCTTTCTGGTCACCGCCGCGTCGCGGACGCGCGGCTTGATCGACGGCGTTGCTGTCATCGTCCCTCCCGTTGCGGGACCCCGCGAGCGCCCGGACGCTGCGGCAGACGCTGCCGGATCGGCTGGGCAAGTCAAGGCATGCGCCGACACGGCGCCGCGTCGAGGCCCCCCGTTCGCGGGGCGTCGATCTTGCCGCGGGCGCGACGTGAGGGCTTGCGGTCGGCGCCCGTTCGCAGAACAACCACTGCGGCGGCTGCACGGGGAAGACATGCGGATCACGTCGGCGCGGATCGAGCACGGCGCGCGAAGGCCCGGGGCGGTCTGATGGCGGCGCTGGGCTACGACTACGCGATCGTCGGCGGCGGCGCTGCGGGCTGCGTGCTCGCGGCCCGGCTCAGCGAGGACGCCGACGTGCGCGTGCTGCTGCTCGAGGCGGGCGGCCACGACCGGCATCCGCTGATCCACATGCCGGTCGGCTTCGCCAGGATGACCGCCGGGCCGTTCACCTGGGGGCTGAAGACCGCGCCGCAGCGCCACGCCAACGGGCGCGAGATCGCCTTCGCCCAGGCGCGGGTGCTCGGCGGCGGCAGCTCGATCAACGCCGAGGTCTTCACCCGCGGCCACCCCAGCGACTACGACCGCTGGGCCGGGGCGGAAGGCTGCGCCGGCTGGTCGTTCGCCGAGGTTCGGACATACCTGCTGCGCTCGGAGGGCAACACCATGCTCGCCGGCGACTGGCACGGGACCGATGGGCCGCTCTGGGTGTCGAACATCCCCGACCCGCAGCCGGTGACGCGGGCCTTCGTGCAGTCCTGCCAGCAGTTCGGCATGGCCTACAACCCCGACTTCAACGGACCGGTCCAGGAGGGCGCTGGCGTCTACCAGACCACG
>JANOEW010000187.1:0-2545 GCA_031413475.1 Amaricoccus sp. | reverse complement strand
ATCTGTGCGACCGCGGCTGGCGGGCGGCGGCGGGAGCGTGATGCGGACGGCCTGGCTCAGCATCGATTTCGAGGACATCGCCCACGACTTCAAGCACGAGCACGGGATCGACCGCGACGGCCCGGTGCGCACGGACGCGCTGTTCGCCGCCTACGACGCGATCGAGGCGTTTCTGAGACGCGACCTCGGCGGCGCACGGCTCACGTTCTTCACCACCGGCGTGGTCGCGGCGAAGTGTCCCGAGGTCGTCGCGCGCATCGCGGCGGACGGCCACGAGGTCGGCTGCCACTATCATTTCCACGACCTGGCGCGGAACGACCCGCCCGCTATCTTCGAGGCGAATCTGCGCCGCGCGCTCGACGCGCTAGAGGCGGCGGCGGGGCAGAAGGTTCTCGGATTCCGCGCCCCGCGCTTTTCGCTGCGGGCCGGGGACGCCGCGCATTTTCGGGCGCTGGAGCGCCATCTGGCCTACGGCTCGTCGCTCGCCGTCGCCGGCGGCGCCGAACTGGCGGTCGTCCGCCGCGCGCTGGGTCTCGAGCGCCTTGCCCTGTTTCCGGTCGCGCGCGCGCGGGTCGCGCCCGGCCTGCCGCCGGTCCGCCCCGGCGGCACGTATCTAAAGCTGTTCCCGGCCGCGGTGACGCTTCGGGCGCTGGACGAGGCCGCGCGGGTCGGTCTGGTGCCGTTGCTCTACGTCCATCCCTACGAGTTCGTCGCCGACCGCAGCTTCCACGTCGCCATGCGCGAAATGGCCGGGCTGCCGCGCGGCCGCCGGCTGTATTGGAGCTTGCGCCAGGCGCAATGGCATGTCGTGGGCAATGGCACGATCGAGGGCAAGCTGCGCCGGATCGCCGCCGCCTGGCATCTCGGCGGGCCGATGCGCGCGCTGCTCGGGCCGTGAGACGCAGATTAATCTATGGCGCGGGAGGCAAAGCGCCGATCGGGCGGATCAGAAGGTTCCGTCATAGGCGCGCGGGCCGATGCGGCAGGCGAGGAGCGTGAAAGCGGGGCGGGTCAGCGCGGCGGCGGCCTCGGCGCGCAGGGTCGCTAGGTCGTCGACCCAGGCCCCGTGACCGCCGAGCGCCCGGGCGGCGGCCGGAAAATCGCTCGCGCCGATCGCGACGCCGCGTTCGGGCCTGCCGGAGGCGCGTTGCTTCATCTCGATCAGCGCCAGGCTGCCGTCGACCAGCGTGACGATCAACACCGGCAGGCCGAGGTCGCGCAGGGTCGCGAGCTCGCCGAGGCCCATCTCGAGGCCGGCGTCGCCGACGATGGCGACGACCGGCGCGCCGGGGCGGCCGAGCGCGTGTCCGGCGGCCAGCGGCACCGCGCAGGCCATGGTGCAGAGGCCGCTGGATTGCAGCAGCCCGCGCGGGGTCGGGCAGCGCCAGATCTGGCTGAACAGGATGCGGTGGGCGCCGCTGTCGGCGGTGGCCACGGTCTCCTGCGGGAGAACCTCGCGCAAGGCGTGGAAGACCGACGCGGGGCCGAAGTCGTCAGCGGGCCGGAAGGCGTCTGCGAGCGCGGCGCGGACCAGGGCGGGCGTCTGGTCCTGCCAGCGCACGGTCCGGGCCGGCGCCGGCGCGAGGCGGTCGAGCGTGGGCGCGATCGCGCCGCAGAGCGCGTGGCTGGCCACGTGCATGCCGTGGTTGCGCGGCGTGGCGGCAACCTCGATCACGGTCGTCCCGGGTTCCCAGGGATTGCGCCAGCCCGCGCGCATCTCGATCGGGTCGTAGCCGGCGAGCACCACGCAGTCCGACGCGGCCACGAGCGGCAGGAGCAGCGCGTCCGCCCGCGGCGAGAGGCCGGCGCCGCCGAGCGCCAGCGGATCGTCCTCGGGCAGGAGGCCCTTGCCCTTGTAGGTGGTGACGAGCGGCGCGCCCTGGGCGCGGCAGAAGGCGGCGATCGCGGGGCCGGCGGCTTCGTTCACCGCGTCGACGCCGGCGATGACCAGCGGGCGCGCGGCGCCGGCCAGGCGTGCGGCGGCGTCGGCGAGGACCGGGCCCTCGGCGCAGACGGCCGGCGCGCGGCGCGGCGGGGCCGGTGCGGGCGCTTCGGTCGTCTGGCCTTCGGCCACCCCGATCGGCACGTCGACATGGACCGGCCCCGGCTGGCCCTCGGTCGCGAGCGTGATCGCCTTGGCGATCATGGGGCCGACGGCACCGGCGGTGGCGCGGAAGGTGGCCTTGACGATGGGGCGCAGCAGCGCCTGGTGGTCGAAGACCTGGTGGGTGTAGGTCTCGGCCATCGCGGCGTCGACGCAGCCGGTGAGGAAGATCAGCGGCACGCGGTCCTGGCTGGCGTTGGCCACGACGTTGACCGCGTTGGCGACGCCGGGGCCGAGCGTGGCGACGAGGACCGGGAGCGCGCCGGTGGCGTGCCACAGCCCCTCGGCCATGAACCCGGCGGCGTTCTCGTGGCGGGTCAGCACGAAGTCGATCCCGGCGCCGGCGAGGCCGTCGATCAGCGCGAGCACCTCGCCGCCGGGGATGCCGAAGGCGTGGGTGGCACCGGCCCGCGCCAGCGCCGCGCCGATCAGGTCGGCGCC
>JANOEW010000186.1:0-3694 GCA_031413475.1 Amaricoccus sp. | reverse complement strand
TCCGAAGAAACCAGCCGCGCCGCGCACCGCAGCGCCGGCGTCAGCGCCCGAGACGCCCGCAGCCGCCCCTGCCACGCCGCGTGTGCAGCCCAAGCCCACCGAGCGGGCCGCTCGGCCCCAGCCCGCGCCTCAGCCCGCCCGCATCCAGACCGCGCGCCTGCCGCGGCCCGCGACCGCCCGCGCGGCGGTGACCACCGCAACGCCGGCGCTCGCGGCCGCTCCCGCGACCCGAACGCGCGCCGCCCAGCCGGTTGTGGTCAAGCCGGCGGCCGTCAAGCCGGCGGCGACGACCACCGCTCGCGCGCAACCGGTCCGAACCAAGCCCGCAGCCCAAGCGCGGCAGCCGAGCCTCGGGCGCAATTCCCTGGCGCTCGTCGGCATCTTCGGCGGGGCGAACGGCCGCCACGCGTTGGTCCAGCTCCCCGACGGCACCACCGAGCGCGTCCGCCAGGGCGACAGCTTCCGCGGGGTCCAGGTCACCGCGATCGCCGCGGACGCGGTGCACCTGCGCGCGCAGGGACGCGACGCGGTGCTCAAGCTGCCCGATTGATCGGCGCACCCACCCCGGTCCGCGCGACGCCCCGACCGCGCCCGGCCTCCGCCTTTGCCCTTTCCCGCCAAGCGGGCCGTCGCTACATCCCACAGGCAAGGGTTCGGAGGCGGCATGGTTCGACTCAGGTCGGTCCGGGCGTTCACGACAGCGGTCATGGTCGCGCTGCTGCCGGCCTGCGCGCCGACCAGCGCGCCGACACGGCCGCCGGCAGCGGGTGCCGCGGGTCTGCAACTCCGGTTCGAGGACGCGCTGGCCCCGGGCGTCTTCGAACGCACCGGGCTCGCCGTGGCCGAGCCGCCCGACGGCGCGGCCGGGCTCTGGGCAGTGGTTCCCGGCCTGCCCAGGCCCGAGCGCGCGCGCATCGAGAACCTCGGCACCGGGGCCACGACCGACGTGGCGCTGTTCGCCGGCCGAGGCCCGCGCGGCGCGATCCGCGTGTCGGCCGAGGCGGCGGCGGCGCTCGGCCTCGGCGCGACCGCTGCCACGGTGCGGGTGACGGCGTTGCGGCGCGAGCCGCGCATCGCGCCGCCGTGAGCGGCGCACGACGGCTTTTGACAGGCGGCCCGGCCTCGCCTAAGCCAGTCGTCGAGCGGCGGGAAGGAGACCTCGCATGACCCCCAGACCCTGGCTCGCCGCGGCTGCCTTCGGCCTGACCACCGCGCTCGCCGGCTCGTTCGCCAGTCCGCTCGCCGCCTTCGAGAGCCGCGGCTCGACCGCGCTGGTCGTCGACCACACGACCGGCCTGACGCTCTACGCCAAGAACGCCGACGCGCCGCTGCCGCCGGCCTCGATGTCGAAACTGATGACGCTGTTCATGCTGTTCGAGGCGTTGCGCGACGGCCAGGTGACGCTCGACAGCGAGTTCATCATCAGCGCCCGCGCCCAGGAGATGGGCGGCTCGCGCATGTTCCTCGAGGCCGGCAAGCGCGTGGCGGTCCGCGACCTGATCCTCGGCATCGTCGTGCAGTCCGGCAACGACGCCTGCGTCGTGGTCGCCGAGAACCTGCTCGGCTCCGAGGAAGCCTTCGCCGCGGCAATGACCAAACGTGCGCGCGAACTCGGCATGAACGAGACCACGCTGAAGAACTCGTCCGGCTGGCCCGAGCCCGGCCACGTCATGAGCGCCGAGGACCTCGTCACCCTGTCGCGGTCGATCATCGACGAGTTCCCCGAACAATACGCCCATTTCGCCGAAACCGAGTTCACCTGGAACGGCATCGCTCAGCAGAACCGGAACCCGCTGCTCAGCGCCGGCCTCGGCGTCGACGGGCTCAAGACCGGCCATACCGCCGAAGCCGGCTACGGCCTCGCCGGTTCGGCGGTGCAGGACGGCCAGCGCGTCGTCTTCGTGGTCAGCGGCCTCGACAGCATCGCCGAGCGCACCGCCGAATCCGCCGAGATCGTCAACTGGGCGTTCGGCGCCTTCGAGACCCTGCGCTTCTTCGAGGCCGGCGAGGTCGTCACCGAGGCGGAGGTCTGGCTCGGCGCCGCCGACCGCGTGCCCCTCGTCGCGCCCGCAGCACTGCAGATGCTCGCCCCCCGCGGCCTGCGCGCCGAGACCCGCGCCCGCGTCGTCTACGACGGCCCCGTCGAGGCGCCCGTCGCCGCCGGCCAGACCCTCGGCAGGCTCGTCGTCGAGGCGCCCGGACTGGCGCCGGCCAGCTTCGACCTCGTCGCCGGCGCCGACGTGGCCCGCGGCGGCATCGGCGTCCGCATCGAAACCGCGGGCAAGGTGGCGCTCGACCGGGCGCTCGCGCTGATCCCGGGCCGCGACTGACGGAATATGCCGCCGCCGCGCTTCATCAGCTTCGAAGGCGTCGACGGCTCCGGCAAGACCACCCAGTTGCGCCGCCTCGCCGCGACCCTGCGCGCCGCCGGCGGCGACGTGCTCGAAACCCGCGAGCCCGGCGGCGCGCAGGGCGCCGAGGAAATCCGCCGCCTGCTCGTCGAGGGCGCTCCCGGCCGCTGGTCGCCGGAAACCGAATGCCTGCTGTTCACCGCCGCCCGCCGCGACCACGTCGAGCGCACCATCGGTCCGGCGCTCGCCGCCGGCCGCACCGTGCTCTGCGACCGCTTCGCCGACTCCACCCGGGTCTACCAGGGCGCCGCCCGCGCCGACTTGCGCGCCGCCGTCGATGCGCTGCACGCGCTGATGATCCGCCGCGAGCCCGACCTCACCCTGATCCTCGACCTCGACCCGGACCTCGCCCACGCCCGCGGCCTCGCCCGCGGCGGGTCCGAAGACCGCTTCGAGCGCCTCGGCCCCGGCTTCCAGGCCCGGCTGCGCGACGGCTTCCTCGCGCTCGCCGCCGAGTTCCCCGACCGCTGCCGCGTCATCCCTGCCGACGGCCCCCCCGCCGCGGTCGCCGTCCGCGTCGCCGCGGCCGTCGCCGAAGCCACTGTCGCCGCCGCCCCCGTCGCGCCGTGACCGAAACCCCCGACGAGTCCGACCGCCTCGACGGCGCGCCCCACCCGCGCGAAACCGTGACCCTCCACGGTCAGGCGGCCGCCGAACGCGCCTTTCTGGCGGCGCTGGCGACGAGGCGCCCGCACCACGGCTGGCTGATCACCGGCCCGCGCGGCGTCGGCAAGGCCACGCTCGCCTGGCGCATCGCCCGCCACATGCTCGCCGGAGCGGCCGGCGACACGCTCGCCATGGACCCCGCGCATCCGGTCTTTCGCCAGACCGTCGCGCGCTCCGCCCCCCAGCTGTTCCTCGCCCGCCGCCCCTGGGACGACAAGACCAAGCGCCTGCGAACCGCGATCACCATTGACGAGATCCGAGCGCTCAAGAGCTTCTTCCAGCTGAGCGCCCCGGAGGCCGGCTGGCGCGTCGCCATCGTCGACGCCGCCGACGAACTTACCCCCCAGGCCGCGAATGCGCTACTGAAGACGCTCGAGGAACCCCCCGTCCGGGCGCTCCTCCTGCTCGTCGCCCACGCGCCCGCGCGCCTGCTGCCGACCATCCGCTCGCGCTGCCGCGAACTGCGCTGCGCCCCGCTCGGCCCCGCGGACCTCGCCCGGGCGCTGGCCGACGCCGGCGCCGACCCTGCCGCCGCCCCTGCCCTGCGCGAACTCGCCGGCGGCTCGGTCGGCGAGGCCATGCGCCTGCTCGCCGTCGACGGCCCGACGCTCTATGAC
>JANOEW010000185.1:0-7225 GCA_031413475.1 Amaricoccus sp. | reverse complement strand
GGCGTGCTGCGCGCCGAGATCGAGCGGTCGGGGCTCACGCCCCACGGCTCGATCACCTTCGGCGACAGCTACTCCGAGACGCTGCGCCGCTGGCACGCCGCCATCAACGAGGCCTGGGCCGAGATCCAGCCGCTCGGCTTTGACGAACGCTTCCGCCGGATGTGGACCTTCTACCTCACCTCCTGCGCCGCCGCCTTCCGAACCGGCACCGCGGACGTGGCGCAGGTGACCATGCGCCGCCCCGCCTGACCGCGTGGCCGACGCCGCCCGGACCACGCCCGCTTGGGTGCTCGCGGCCTACGCCGCGCCCGCGCTGCCGCTGGCGGCGATGTATTTCCCGGTCTACGTCTTCCTCGCCGAGTTCTACGCGACCAGCCACGGCCTCGCGCTCGCCGCGATCGGCACGGTGTTCCTGCTCGCGCGGGTGTTCGACGCGCTGACCGATCCGCTGATGGGCGTGCTCAGCGACCGCCTCGCCACCCGCTGGGGGCGGCGCCGGCCCTGGCTGGCGATCGGCTGCCCGGTGGTGATGCTGTCCGCCTGGATGCTGTTCGTGCCGCCCGAGGGCGTCACGCTGTTCACCTTCGCCTTCTGGCTGTTCCTGCTCACCCTCGGCTGGACGGTGATGCTGACACCCTATTTCGCCTGGGGCGCCGAACTCTCCAGCGACTACGCCGAGCGCGGCCGCATTGCGGTCTGGCGCGAGACCGCCGGCCTCGTCGGCACCATCCTCGCCGCCGTGCTCTATTCGCTCGGCGCGACCCCCGCCGCCGGCATGGCGATGGTCGCGGCGCTGATCGTGCTCGGCCTGCCCGCGGCCGTCGCCTGGTGCCTCGCGGCGGCGCCCGAGCCGCGCGATTACACCCGTTCGCAGTTGACCATCGGCTCGGTGTTCCGGGTGCTGACGGCCGAGCCGCTGTTCGCGCGCCTGCTCGCCGCCTACTTCCTCAACGGCGCCGCCAACGCGCTTCCCTCGGGCCTGTTCCTGTTCTTCGTCGGCCAGCGCCTCGGCGCGCCCGACCTCGGCGGCCCGCTCCTGATCCTCTACTTCGGCGCGGCCGTCCTCGCCGCCCCGCTTTGGCCGCGCCTGATCCGCCGCTTCTCCAAGCACCGGGTCTGGTGCGTGGCGATGCTCTACAACATCGTCATCTTCGCCGGCGTGTTTCTGCTCGGCCCCGGCGACATCACAGCCTTCGCCGTGATCTGCGTGCTCAGCGGCGCCGCCCTCGGCGCCGACCTGTCGCTGCCCGCCGCGATGCAGGCCGACCTCGTCGACCTCGACACCGCCACCAGCGGCGCCCAGCGCACCGGCGCCTTCTTCGCGCTGTGGTCGCTCGCCCAGAAGGTCGCGCTGGCCGGGGCAGGGGGCGCCGCCCTCATCCTCCTCGGCGCCATCGGCTTCGAGGCCGCCGGCCCCAACGGCCCCGCGCAGCTCTGGGGCCTGACCGCCCTCTACGCCCTCGCCCCGATCCTGTTCAAGGCCGCCGCCATCGCCCTGATGTGGCGCTTCCCGATGGACGCCGCGCGCCAGGCCGACCTGCGCGCCCGCATCGAGGCGGGTTAGGGGGTGTGCTCAGAAGGCTCGGACGTTCATCGTCCGCTTTCGGGCCCAGAGCAGACCAAAGGGACCCTTGTTGCGCCTTAAGTAGTCCCGTCTTGTAGACCTCACCCGCCCGGCGTCTCAATTGTTTCGGGCGTCATGTCGGGCGCGTGGCTCGGCTGGGGTGGACCCTCGCCGCCCGGAACAAGGTTTGGATGCTCCCGGAGGCTGGCCTTGTAGTCCAGCAGCGGCTTCGCGGCCGCTACCGCGATCCAGGCGCTGCTGGTGTTGATGTTCCACAACTCCTTCGGATCGTCGTCGACGTTGAAAATCCACGGGTAGTTGACCTTCAGGCTGTAGCCGTTGGTGACGCCCTGCCCCGCCTGACGCACGGCGCCTTCTGCCGGGACCCGGACGGTGAGGTGAATCTTGAAGTTGCGCCACTTGACGGCCAGCAGCTCTCCGCTGTGGAAGAAGATCGCGGACTCGCGATTGGAGGTCTCCTGCTGGCCGAGCAGGAAGTCGGTCTGGTCGATGCTGTCGATCGCCCGATCCGTCGGCACCCTATCGCCCGCTCCGGCAATTTCCGCAAAGGTGCGGTAGAAATCGAGCATGCTGAAGACCTCGTTGCTCGCGCGGCCCGGCTCGATCCGATTGGGCCATCGGATCATGCCCGCCGTGCGGATAGCGCCCTCCCAGGCGCTCGGGAACTCGGCGCGGAACGGCCCGGAGTCGCCTTGCGCCCCGTAGATGATGCCAGGGCCCTGGAGGGTCTCCGGCCCGTTGTCGCTGGCCCAGACCACGATGGTGTCGTCCTCGATCCCGGCATCTGCGATGGCATCCAGTATCTGCCCAGTGTTCGCGTCGATCTCTCGCAGCACGTTCTGATAGTTGGTGCGCCCGCGGTCGGCGAACTTCGGGTTCGGGATCGGCGGTGAATGTGGGTTCGAGAATGGGACATAGAGGAAGAACGGAGCCTCGTCGCCGGCGTGCGCCTGGATATAGGCCGTAGCCCTGGCGGTGATCGTCTCGTCGATCGTTGGACGCAGCGCGATCGTGTAGTCAGCGACTTTAGTTGAGAGAGACCCTTTCGCGCCTTCGTAGATGGCGTCGAGTGGCACAACGTCCGCGGACCATCCGGGCTGGATTTCCTTCAGGGCTGCGTCGCTGCTGTGCGCGAAGCCCCACCATTCGTCGAAGCCCTGGTCGGTCGGAAAGCGGCCCGGCCGGTCGCCGAGGTGCCACTTGCCGAACAGGGCCGACTGATAACCTGCGTCCCCCAGCAGCTCGGCGAGGGTGTACTCCCAAGGCGCCAAGCCTTCCGGCAGTCCACCAAGCACGACGTTCGACGTGCCGCTGCGGATGGGGAGACGCCCTGTCATCAGCGCCGATCGCGAAGGAGTGCATTCCGGTTCAACATTGAAATTGGTGAGCCGGAGCCCTTCGCGCGCCAGTTCGTCGATCCTGGGTGTCGGCGCGCCCCGGACCGCTCCCCCACCATACGCGCCGAGATCGCCGTATCCAAGATTGTCGGTCAGAATGAAGACAATGTTCGGACGGTCCAGAGCATCCTGAGCGAAGGCCGCATCGGACGCGACAGCAGTCACGGCGGCTATCATCAGCGCGCAAATTGGCTTGGACATTGTGTTTGGCGAGCCTCCATCTGACACCCGTGTCTCCATTGTTACGTCAACCAGTCCTGCTTGGCTATGTTCGAGGGCGGGAGGCCGCAGGGCCGCAGGAGTGTCTTGGCGCAAAACAGACATGGCCGCGCAGCCAAATCATGGGTACACGCCCCAAGATGGCATGTGCCCAAACGCGCGTCTCCGGAGTGTCAACGAGGGTTGCATTTTGGTGAACACGTTCCGGATCACCGTTTTGTATCAATGACTAAGCCAGTCTCGCACGCGTGCGCAAACCGGCCCACACGCCCCCCACAGGAGCCCGCCATGACCCTCCCCGTCGCCGCCGACTGGTTCCGCGCCCGCCCGCTGTCGCCCGGCCTCACCCTGATCGACGAGCCGCATGTGCATCCGCTGTTCCAGGCCAACATGTATCTGGTCGAGGGGACCAGGCGGGACATGATCCTCGACACCGGCATGGGCGTGGCGCCGCTGCGCCCGTATCTCGACCGCCTGCGCGCCGACCCGGCGAAGCCGCTGCTCTGCGTCTCGTCGCACGCCCACGTCGACCACATCGGCGGCGTCCACGAGTTCGACGACCGCCGGATCCACGCCGCCGAGGCCGAGGACCAGACCCATCCCGGCCGCTACTCGCTGCTGAAGTCCGGCTACGCGCCCGAGTCCCTCGCCCGCTACATGGCCGCCGGCTATCCGCCGCTCTGGGACGTGGTGATCGACGCGCTGCCCCATGCCGGCTACGATCCCGCCGCCTACGTCCTGCAGGGCGCAGCACCCACCGGACTCCTCACCGAGGGCGACGTGATCGACCTCGGGAGCCGCCGCTTCGAGGTCTGGCATCTGCCCGGCCATTCCCCCGGCGGCGTCGGCCTGTTCGAGCGCGCCACCGGCATCCTGATCTCCGGCGACGCGATCTACGACGGCCCCCTGATCCACGACGGCCCCGGCGCCGACCTCGCCGACTACGAAGCGAGCTTCGTCAAGCTCGAAGCCCTGCCCGTCACCATCATCCACGGCGGCCACAACACCGCCTTCGGCCCCGAGCGCATGGCTGAAATCATCGCCCACCACCGCGCCCTCTGGGCCGCCGCCTGACCCCGGCGCCGGTTAACCTTCCCGAATTTTCCGTAAACCCGACGTGGAAAACCAAACAATATCAAGACCCGTCACGAATATTCACGCTGAATACCCTGAATCAGCCCTTCTTGCCCCACCCCGTCATCCACCGCATCGCCCGGAAATAGGCCTGGTTCGGCAGCATCCCCACCAGCCGCAGCAGCAGCGCGAATCTTCGGGGAAACACGATCTCGAACCCCGGCTTCTTCAGCCCCTCCACGATCCGCCGCGCCGCCTCGTCCGGGGTCATCAGGAACGGCATCTCGAACGAATTCACCGCCGTCGCCTCGGTCTCGACGAACCCGGGATTGATCACGCTGATCCGCACCCCCAGGTCGATCAGGTCCAGCGCCAGCGCCTCGGCCATCGCGATCAGCCCCGCCTTGGTCGCGGAATAGGCCGCTGCGTCCGGCAAGCCGCGATAGCCCGCCACCGAAGCGGTGATCGCCACCACCCCGGAGCGGCGGCCGATCATGTGTTTCAGGACCGGCTCGAGCCCGTTGGCGACCCCGCCGAGGTTCACGTCGAACATCCGGCGCGCCACCTCCGCCGAGAAGGTCTGCGCCCGCATCGGCGTGTAGACGCCGGCGTTGAGGATCGCCAGCGCCAGCGCCAGCGGACCCGCGGCTGTGATCCCGGCCACGGCCGCGCGCATCGCCGCGGCGTCGGTCACGTCGAGCGGCAGCGGCAGGATCGCGCCGGGGCCATCGGCCTCGGCGGCCAGCGCGGCGAGTTCCGCCGGCCTTCGCGCGCTCGCATAGACCGTCCAGCCGTCGCGGGCCAGCCGCAGCGCCGTGGCGCGGCCGATCCCGCCGCTCGCGCCGGTGATCCAGGCTGCGCCGTCGGCGGGTCGGGCGACCCGCGCGAATGCGTTCACGAATCCACCCACAGCGGCGTCAACGCCGGGCCGCGCGCGGTCATCACGAAACGGGCCGTCTCGCCGCGGGCCGGAAACTCGGTGCCGACCCACTCGCCGGCGTTGTCGTAGTAGAGGAAGAGGTCGGTCAGGTCGCCGCTGATCCGCCAGCGCGTCGCCGGCGTCGCGCCGCTCGCGGTCGCAAACGAGGCGCGTCCGAGGTTGGTGGCGCGAACGTCGAGCAGGCGACCGTCCTGCGTGCTGATCCAGACCGGCCGCTCGAGGAACGCGGGCGACCAGTAGCTGGTCGTCGCGGGGAGGCCGTCCACCGGACCCGAATAGACCGAACCCGCCACCACGAGCCGCCCGCCCTCGCGGTCGGCGTTGGCGAAGTGCCGCGTCCCGTTGTCGTCGGTCTCGGCCCGCAGCCGCTCCAGCGCGCCGCGCCGCCAGACCTCGCGGGACGAGAGTTCGTAGCGATAGGCGGTCACGCCGAGGATCTTGACCTTGATGTCGATCCGCGTCTCGACGTCGACGCGGTCGCCATCACGGCGCACGCTTACGCTCTTTGCACCGATCTCCTTGTCGGCCCGGTACAGCGCGAGCCGCCGCGAGCCTGCGGCGGCGCGCGCCTGCCCGGCGCCGAGCAGCGCGAGCGTCGCACCGCCGACCATGCATTTGCGTCGGGAAAGCCTCATGGCGTCTAAAACCTATCCGGTGAACAGATTCAGCGCCCGGCCGAGTGGTCCGGTGAACCGCATCGGTCCCGACAGGACGACGAGACAGATGCAGGTTTCCGACCCGACGATCTGCGGGTGATGGTCGTCGGTTTCGTTCGCCAGCGTCACGTCGCCGCGGCCGAACACCCGGTCGCCGTCGCGCATCGCGCCGGTCAGCACGAGCGTCGCCTCCTCGCCGTCATGGGTATGCTGGAGGATGCGCACGCCGGGACGGGCGCGCAGCAGGCGAACCTCCTCGTCGACGAACCCGTCCAGCCGATACTCGGACAGGCCGGGCAACAGAAACCGCCAGCGGATCTCGGTCGCGCACCGCCCGATGCGCACGCGCAGCGGCGACGGCATAGGCGAGCCGGGGTCCGGCTCGAACCCCCGTGCCGCCGGCGCGGTCGGACCTGCGTCAATGCGTGCAAGCGCGCCTGCGAGACAGTCGGGGGACGGCACGGCCGCGTCACCGCCGCTGAGCAGCGCGCCGCCGAGCGCTTCGAGCCGCGCGACGCGCGCCCGACACTCCGGACAGAACGTCAGGTGGCTCGCCACGAGCAGGCTCATACCCTCCGAGAGCGAGCCGTCCGCGTAGGCGGTCAGGATGTCAGGGGTGGCGTGCGCGGTCGTCATCAAAAGCGGGTCCTGTTCTGCCGATGTCGACTTTGCTACGACCGGGCGCGCCGTTCGGATCACCGCAGCGGCATCCCCGCCCGACAAAGTTCGCGGCGGAGCGAGGACGGAGGCCGATGTCCGACATTTTCCTGCCCGGCCCCTTCGCCGAGCGCGACCTGCTCGGCGCGATCGTGGGCGGCGAGGTCGTGGCGGCGACGCCGGCGACGCTGCGCGGCCATGCGCTTCGCGCCGACCCGCAAGGCGCCCGGGTGGCGCTGGTCGCTGCGGCGGACGAAGCGACGCTCGGTGGGGTCGCGCGCGTCGGGCCGGAGGTCGCGGCGCGGCTCGGCTACGCTCTGGCCGCCATGGCGGGCGCGGCGGCGACGGCCGCGCACGTCATGACGACGACGGGGCCCGCGACGGCGGTCGTCAGCGCTGCCCGGCAAGCGCCGCGGCAGGCCTGGCCCGCTACGCCGGAGCCCGAGTGGCGGGCGCATCTCGCAGAGGTCGCGGGCGAGGCGATGTCACAGTTCGGGCGGCGGCCGGCCGGCGAGATGGCGCGGCTGCTGCCCGGATTGAGCTACCGCGCGATCGCGCGGGTGCGGGGCCGCGCCGAGGCGGCCCCGGTGCGGCGGCGGTGGGGCTACGCGGCGGCGGTCGACGTCGAGCCGCTGGCGGTGGAGCGACCCTATGTCCGCTATTTCTCGATCGAGGAGCATCGGCTGCGGCATCGGCG
>JANOEW010000184.1:0-2959 GCA_031413475.1 Amaricoccus sp. | reverse complement strand
GGATCTGATCGCGGCGCACGCCGAAGAGCCTAAGCTGTTGCCGTTCCTGCACCTGCCGGTGCAGGCCGGCAGCGACCGGGTGCTGAAAGCGATGAACCGGCGGCACACGGCTGAGGCCTACCTGCGGCTCGTCGAGCGGATCCGCGCGGCGCGTCCGGACATCGCCGTGTCGAGCGACTTCATCGTCGGCTTTCCCGGCGAGACCGAAGCCGATTTCGCCGCGACGCTCGCGCTCGTGGAGGCGGTCGGCTACGCGCAGGCCTATTCGTTCGCCTATTCGCCGCGGCCCGGCACGCCGGCGGCGGAGCGGCGGGACGTGCCCGCCGAGGTCAAGGCCGATCGGCTCGGGCGGCTCCAGGCGCTGCTCGCGCGCCAGCAGGCGGCGTTCCAGACCGCGCAGGTCGGGCGGGTGCTGCCGGTGCTGATCGAACGACCCGGCCGCGACGCCGGGCAGATGGCGGGCAAGACGCCTCACCTCCACGCTGTGCATCTGGCGGCCGGGCCAGAGACGATCGGCCTGATCCTGCCGGCGCGCATCGTGGCGGCGGGACGGAACTCGCTGGCCGCCGAGGCGGCGTAAGCGAAGCCGGAGGCGCATCATCGTCCCCGGCCCTGTCGGGACCGTGCGACGACGATGCACCGACCCGCTACCGACCGGCAAGATGCTTGCGCCACGGGCGGCGCTGGGGCAGAGTTTTGCTCAGTTCGTAGCAAGTGCGACCTCACTGCAAGCCGGAGGCCCATTGTCGCCCAACGCTCCTTCCCCCGCCTTCGTCCCGGATGATGCGTCCGACAACGCCCTGCAGTTCCCTGACAATCGCCTCCTGATCGATCTCTGCGGCGAACTCGACCGCAACATCGCGCAGATCGAGGCGCGCCTGGGGTTGACCATAACGCGGCGCGGCAACCAGCTGATGCTGCACGGTGAGGCGCCGGTGCGGGCCGAGGCGGTGCGGGTGCTGAACGGCCTCTACGCGCGGCTCGAACAGGGCCGGCCGGTCGGCCCGGGCGACGTCGACGCGGCGATCCGGCTCGCCCCGGCGGCGCGGCCGGCGAAAGCCGAGGCGCCCCCGGGGCAGCTCGAGATGTTTTCGGGCGAGCCGCTGGAGATCCGCACCCGCAAGAAGGTGGTCGAGCCGCGCACCGCGGCGCAGAAGGACTACGTGCGCCAGCTGTTCCGACACGAACTCGTCTTCGGGATCGGCCCCGCGGGAACGGGCAAGACCTATCTGGCGGTGGCGGCCGGGGTCGCGTTGTTCATCGAGGGGCATGTCGACAAGATCATCCTCAGCCGCCCGGCGGTGGAGGCGGGCGAACGCCTCGGCTTCCTGCCCGGCGACATGAAGGAGAAGGTCGATCCCTACATGCAACCGCTCTACGACGCGCTGAACGACTTCTTTCCGGCGCGCCAGGTGCAGAAGATGATCGAGGAGAAGGCGATCGAGATCGCGCCCCTGGCGTTCATGCGTGGCCGCACGCTGTCGAACGCGTTCGTCGTGCTCGACGAGGCGCAGAACGCCACCACGATGCAGATGAAGATGTTCCTCACCCGGCTGGGCGAGGGCTCGCGCATGGCCGTCACCGGCGACGTCACCCAGATCGACCTGCCCCGCGGCGTCGCTTCTGGCCTCGTCGAGGCCGAACGCATCCTGCGCGGGGTCGAGGGCGTCGGCTTCGCGCGATTCACCGCCGCCGACGTGGTGCGCCACACACTTGTCGCGCGAATCATCACCGCCTACGAGTCCGCCGCGCCGGCGAATGCCTGAACCGCACGTTCTGGTCGAGACGCTGATCGAAGACCCGCGCTGGGAGGCGCTGGGGATCGAGGCGCTGGCCGAGCGCGTGGCCCGTGCCGCGCTTTCCGTCGCGGGGCTTGCGCCGGAGGCGTGCGAGGTCAGCCTGCTCGCGGCCGACGACGCCCGCATCGCCGCACTGAACGCGACCTTTCGAGGCGTCGCTGGCCCGACCAACGTCTTGTCCTGGCCGTCGGACGAGGGGCCGACGGCGCCGGACGAGGCGCGGTTTCTCGGCAACCTGGCGCTTGCCTACGACACCTGCCTTGCCGAAGCCGGGACGGCGGGGATCGCGCCGGCGGATCACGTCGCCCATCTCGTGACGCACGGCGTGCTGCATTTGCTCGGCCACGATCACGCCGATGACGCCCAGGCCGCCGCAATGGAGGCGCTCGAGACGAAAATACTTGCCAGCCTCGGGATCGCAGACCCATATAGGGGATAGGTGGCGTCCCTCGGACGTCCTAGCCGGACCTGCCCGATGGGCGATACAGCAAGCGGAGCCGACGCGCTGGGTGCGGTTGGCTCCGATACGGCAGACGCCGACAGTCCGGCGCGGCCGGGCTTTCTGTCACGACTGTTCCGGCGCGATGGTTCCGAGGCCGCGACGCACGAACCGGGCCAGTCCCGGGACGCAGAGGCCGCCCATGCCGGCGCGACCGAGATGATCCTCAACGTTCGGCGCATCCGTCGCATGCGCGTCGAAGACGTCAGCGTGCCACGCGCCGAGATCATCGCGATCGCCGACGACGCGAGCCTCGAGGACGTGGTCGCCGCGTTCCACGCGAGCACGATGACCCGGCTGCCGGTCTATTCCGGCACGCTCGACCAGCCGCGAGGGCTGGTCCACCTCAAGGATCTGGCGCTGCGCTTCGGCTTCGGCGCGGGAAACGGGAGCTTCGACCTTCCCGGGCTGCTGCGACCGCTGCTCTACGTGCCGCCGTCGATGCCGATCGGCGTGCTGCTGCAGAAGATGCAGGCCGGGCGAAGCCACATGGCGCTGATCATCGACGAATATGGCGGCGTCGACGGGCTGGTGACCATCGAGGTTCTGATCGAACAGGTGATCGGCGAGATCGAGGACGAGCATGACACTGCCGATGGCGGCTATTGGACGCTGGAAAAGCCCGGCATCTATCTGGCGCTGGCCCGCACCCCGCTGGATG
>JANOEW010000183.1:0-3685 GCA_031413475.1 Amaricoccus sp. | reverse complement strand
GCATGACGCGTCCTCCACCATCCAGCGCACCAGCGCGCCGAACGAGATGCCGCAATGCGCCGCCTGCTCCGGGGCCAGCGAGGTCGGGGTCATGCCGGGCTGGGTGTTGGTCTCGAGGATGATCAGTCCGTCGCGGCCGTGGGTTTCGTCCCAGCGGAAGTCCGACCGGCTGACGCCGCGACAGCCGAGCGCGTCGTGGGCGGCCTTGGCGTGGTCGAGGCAGGCCGCGGTGATAGCGGCGGGCAGTTCGGCGGGCACCACGTGGCGCGATCCGCCGGGGGCATATTTGGCATGATAATCGTACCAGCCCTCGGCCACGATGTCGGTGACGGCGAGCGACCGATCGCCCATTACCGTGACGGTCAGTTCGCGCCCGGCCACGTAGGCTTCGACCATCACCGTCTCGGGCATGTCGTCGCCGAGACGGGCCGGGCCGTTCGCCGCCGCGTGCACCAGATAGACCCCGACCGACGAGCCCTCGTTGATCGGCTTGACCACGTAGGGCGGCGGCATCGGGTGCGCGCGGCGCACGTCGTCGCGCGCCGCCGTCAGGCTCGCCGCCAACGGCAGGCCGGCGCTCGCGAACACCGCCTTGGCGCGGATCTTGTCCATGGCGAGCGCTGACGCGAGCACGCCGGAATGGGTGTAGGGGATCGCCAGCCACTCGAGCAGGCCCTGGACGCAGCCGTCCTCGCCCCAGCGGCCATGCAGGGCGTTGAACGCCACGTCGGGCGCGGCGTCCGTGAGCGCCGACGCGAGGTCGAGGCCGGCGTCGATCGCGACGACGTCGTAGCCTTCCTGCCGCAGCGCAGTCGCACATTCGCGGCCCGACACGAGCGACACGTCGCGCTCGGCCGAACGGCCGCCATACAGCACCGCGATGCGGGCGCGTGTCCTGCTCGACATGCCCGCCTCAATGTCCGCCCCATGGCCTTGTCGGCCTTGATCGGGGTCGCCTCACGCCGGACCGGGTCTTCCGATCCGCATGATTTCCCACTCTAGCGTTATTCCCGTGCGATCCGAAACCTTTTTTCGCACCATCTCCCCGAGATTCTCCAGATCGGCGGCGGTCGCGCCCCCGGCATTGACCAGAAAGTTCGCGTGCAAGGGCGACATTTGCGCTCCACCATAGGTTGAGCCCTTCATACCGGCGTCCTCGATCAGCTTCCAGGCCTTCAGCTCGTGCGAATCGTCCGGCAGCCCCGTGGACGATCGGCCCGCGGGGTTTCGGAAGGTCGACCCCGCCGAGCGCTCCCGCGTTGGCTGCGTCGCGTCGCGGCGCGCGACCTGCGCGGCCATCCGCGCCTCGATCGCGGCGGGCTCGTCCCGCGGCCCGGCGAGCGTGACCTCGACGATGACCAGGTCCGCCGGCAGCCGGGTGGAGCGGTAGGCAAAGCCCATGTCGGCGGGCCCGAGCGTCACCGCCTCGCCGGTCCGGCCGATCGCACGGGCGGTGACGAAGGCGTCGGCGAGATAGGTTCCGTAGCAGCCCGCGTTCATCCGCGCCGCGCCGCCGATCGCGCCGGGGATGGTCCGAAGGAAGCCGAGGTCGATCCCCGCCTCGGCCGCGCGCCGCGCCACATAGGCGTCGAGCGCCGCCGCCCCGGCGATGACCTGGTCTCCCTCCACGCGGACCCCGTTGAAGCCGCGTCCCAACCGCACCACGACGCCCGCGATCCCGCCGTCGCGCACGATCAGGTTCGAGCCGACGCCGATCGGAAACACCGGCACGTCCGGCCCCAGCGCCGCGAGAAACGCCGCCAGATCTGCCTCGTCCGCGGGCTGGAACAGCCAGTCCGCCGGGCCGCCCACACGCAGCCAGGTAAGATCGGACATCGGCCGGCCGGCCGTCAGGGTTCCGCGCGAGACTACCTCCGCAGGGCCGTTAGCCTTTTTATCGTTCTCAATCAAGCGCTTAGCTCGCGTCCGAACGTGGACGCCCGGTGCGCCTCACGCTTCGACCGCTTCCTTCGCGCCGTTCTCCTCCGCGAGCCGCCCCGGCAAGGCGTTCGCCCAGGCGCTGATCGTGCCCGCCCCGAGGCAGACCAGCATGTCGCCCGACCGGCACTCGGCGCGCACGAAGTCGGCCAGCGCCTCCTCGCCGGCCAGCGGCAGCGCGCGGCGGTGACCGTGGGCGATCAGGCCGCCAACCAGCGTGTCGCGGCTCACGCCGTCGATGGGGGCCTCGCCGGCCGAGTAGATGTCGGTGATCGCCACGGTGTCGGCGTCGTTGAAGCACGCGCAGAACGCGGTGAACAGGTCGCGCAGCCGGGTGAAGCGGTGCGGCTGGTGCACCGCGATCACCCGCCCCTTGGTCGCCTGCCGCGCCGCCTTCAGCACCGCGGCGATCTCGACCGGATGGTGGCCATAGTCGTCGATGACGGTCACGCCATTCCATTCCCCGACGCGGGAGAAGCGGCGGGCGACGCCCTCGAAGCCGGCCAGCGCCTCGCGGATCGCGTCCTTCGAAATCCCGAGGTGGCGGGCGACCGCGATCGCCGCCAGCGCGTTCGAGACGTTGTGGTCGCCGGTCATCGGCAGGATGACGCCCTCGATCACCTGCCCTTCGGCGTTGAGCGCCACGTCAAAGCGGGCCGAGCCGTTCTCGAAGCTCAGGTTCTTCGCCTGCACGTCCGCCTGCGGGCTGAAGCCGTAGGTCGCGACCCGTCGGTCGGTGATGCGCCCGACCAGCGCCTGAACCTCCGGGTGGTCGATGCAGGCGACCACGAGCCCGTAGAACGGGATGTTCGACACGAACGCGTCGAAGGCGGCCTTGACGGCGGCGAAGTCGCCCCAGTGGTCGAGATGTTCGGGGTCGATATTGGTCACGATCGCGATCGTGGCGGGCAGCTTGTTGAACGAGCCGTCGCTCTCGTCGGCCTCGACCACCATCCACTCGCCGGCGCCGATGCGCGCGTTCGAGCCGTAGGCGCGGATCACCCCGCCGTTGATCACGGTCGGATCCATGCCGCCGCCGTCGAGCAGCGCGGCCACCATCGAGGTCGTCGTGGTCTTGCCGTGGGTGCCCGCGACCGCGATGTTCGATTTCAGCCGCATGAGTTCCGCCAGCATCTCCGCCCGGCGCACCACCGGCAGGTTCCGCGCCCGAGCGGCATCGAGCTCGGGGTTGCCCGGCTTGATCGCCGTCGAGATCACCACGACCGAGGCCCCCTCCAGATTCTCCGCCCGCTGTCCCACGAAGACGCGCGCGCCCTTTGCGGCCAGTCGCTCGGTGATCGGCGAGGCCTTCAGGTCCGAACCCTGCACCTCGAAGCCGTGGTTGAGCAGCACTTCGGCGATCCCCGACATGCCGATGCCGCCGATGCCGGTGAAATGGATCGCCCCGATGTCGTGGGGCAGGCGGGTCTGTCCGTTCATGCTCGTTCCTCTCTCGGGGCCTCGATGCGGGCCCGGCCTGCGGCGAGCCGTTCGACCAGCTCCGCCAGACGATCGGTCGCGTCGAGGCGGCCGCGCGTGCGGCTTGCCTCGGCCATGGCGGCGGCCCCCTCGGGGTCCGACAGGATCGCGGCGACATGCCCTGCCAGAACCTCGGCCGTCAACGCCTCCTCGCGGATCATGAAGGCGCCGCCGGACTGAACCAGCCCGGCCGCGTTCGCGGCCTGTTGGTCGTCGGTCGCGTGGGGATAGGGGATCAGGATCGCCGGGCGGCCGATCGCGGTGATGT
>JANOEW010000182.1:0-4122 GCA_031413475.1 Amaricoccus sp. | reverse complement strand
CAGGCCGGAGCCTTCGATCTGATCGTGCTCGACGTGATGATGCCCGGCGAGGACGGGCTGTCGGTCTGCCGGCGGCTGAGGGCGAGCCGCAGCATCCCCATTCTGATGTTGACCGCGCTCGGGGACGAGACCGATCGGATCGTCGGTCTGGAGATGGGGGCGGATGACTACCTGCCCAAGCCCTTCAACCCGCGCGAACTGCTGGCCCGGGTCAAGGCGATCCTGCGTCGAACCGAACGGACCGAGGTCCTGGGTGGACACCATGCGGGACATCGGCTCGTCTTTGACCGCTGGACGCTCGATACCGACCGGCGCACGCTGATCCGCGACGATGGCGCCGAGGTCTCGCTGACCACCGCCGAGTTTCGTCTGCTCACGGTGTTCCTCGAGCGCCCGAGGTTCGTGCTGAGCCGCGAGCAGCTTCTGGATCTGACCAGCGGCCGCGCGGCGCAGGTCTTCGACCGGACGATCGACAACCAGATCAGCCGCCTGCGTCGCAAGATCGAACGCGACCCGTCGCAGCCGCGGCTGATCACCACCGTCTGGGGTGGCGGCTACAGCCTCGCGGCCGACGTGAAGGCAGAGCCATGAGCCTTCTTCCCCGGTCGGTCGGGGGCCAGCTTCTGGCGCTATTGCTTCTCGCACTCGTTGTGACCCAGGGGCTCAGCCTCGTTCTGCTCACCGACGAACGCAATCGCGCGGTTCGCGCGGCCATCGGGCTCGAGGCCGCGGGCCGTGCCGCCAATGTCGCCTTGCTGTTGGAGGAGGCTCCCGAAGGCCTGCACGCCTCGATCCTTCGATCCGCCGACTCGCCGCTGGTTTGGTTTCAGCTGGGAAAGGCGCCTGTGGCGCTGCAGGACGGCGCAGACGCCAAGCCGTTCGTGTCCCAGATCCGCACCATCCTCGGCGCACCGGACCGGCAAATCAGGGCGGACGTTCACGCCCTCTCTCCGTCGCGTTTGCCGTCCGTCGAAGACATGCCTCGCAGGATGCGACCGATGCACGAGGCGATGATGGCCGGACGGACGGAGCCCGTGGAACTCACGCTGTCGATCGAGTTGACAAGCGGCGAGTGGTTAAACGTCCAGACTCTTTTCCATCGGCCTGGCCCACAATGGTCACCTCCGGACATTCTTCCCCTTCTACTCATGGCACTCGCGATCGCCTTGGTGGCCTGGGTTACGGCGCGACGGCTCGTCGGGCCCGTGCGAGCTCTGGCGGCAGGCGCGGACCGACTGGGTCGCGGTCTCGACGCCGATCCGCTGCCGGTGTCCGGTCCAATGGAGGTGCGCGAAACCACCGAGGCCTTCAACCGGATGCAGGCCCGCCTGACCCGCTTCGTTGCCGATCGCACCGACATGCTCGCGGCCCTCGGCCATGATCTCCGCTCGCCGCTGACTGCAATGCGGCTGCGGCTCGAGATGCTGGACGAGGGCGAGGACAGCCAAAGACTGAAGGCGCTGGTCGAGGAGATGCAGGAAATGGTCGAGGCGACGCTGGAGTTCGCCCGCGGAGTCGCTCGATCGGAGCCGGCCGTCGAAGTCGATCTCGCCGGGGTGCTCTCCAACCTGGTCGAGGACGCCTCGGCCGGCGAGGGAAAGGCGGTCATGGCGCCGGCCCGGCCCGTCTTTGTCACGGTCCGTCAGACCGCTCTGAAACGCGCCCTGCGCAACCTGATCGACAACGCCATCCGCTATGGCGACAAGGCCCACGTCGCTCTCGCAGCGAGTTCCGGGACGGCGATCGTCACCATCGCCGATGAAGGGCCGGGCCTGCCCGAGGATCAGCTCGACAAGGTCTTCGAACCCTTCGTCAGGCTCGAAGGCTCGCGCAGCCGCGAGACTGGCGGCGTCGGTCTTGGGCTCGCAATCGCGCGAACCATCGTGCAGGCGCATGGCGGCGAGATCGTCCTGCGTAATCGTTCCGAGGGGGGTCTGGAGGCCATGGTTCGCCTCCCGTTCGGTAAGGACTGATCTGATAGCGACGGGTTCGCGGGTTCATCATAGAAATTGGGCAAGTATCCTTTGCACCGTCTCGATCGCTCCCCGAGATGAACGAGACGAGGTGAACGGTCCCTGCCTCTCCCTGCATGGTCGACGACCCTCCGCCGTCGGCCCTGCGCAATCGAGGCGGTCCTAGGCGGCGACCCCGAAGAGCGTGCCGATCGCGGCCGTCGCCGCCATGGCGAGGGCACCCCAGAAGGTCACCCGGACTGCACCGCGCCAAGGATCGGAGCCACCAGCGCGCGCCCCGACCATCCCTAGCGCCGCAAGGCAGAGCATCGCTGCGACGGCAACCGTCGGAATCACGGCGCCGCCGGGTGCGACGAAAATCGACAGGAGCGGCAATACGGCCCCGACCGCAAACGTCGCCGCCGAGGTCAGCGCCGCCTGGACCGGCTGCGCGGTCGCAACTTCATTGATGCCCAACTCGTCACGCGCATGGGACCCGAGCGCATCGTGTTCGGTCAGCTCCCGCGCCACCTGGACCGCCAGGTCCTTGGAGAGGCCGCGCGCTTCGTAGATCCCGGCGAGTTCGCGGAGCTCGAACTCGGGCTGGGTCGCAAGTTCCTTGCGCTCTCGCGCCAGGTCAGCCGTCTCGGTGTCGGCCTGGCTGCTCACCGAAATGTACTCGCCCGCGGCCATCGACATCGCCCCCGCGACAAGCCCGGCTGTCCCTGCGAGCAGGATCGCCTCGCGGCTCTCCGACGCCGCGGCCACACCGACGATGAGGCTCGCGGTCGAGACGATCCCGTCGTTGGCGCCGAGCACGGCGGCACGGAGCCAGCCGATGCGGTGCATCAGGTGCGCTTCGGGATGATTATGTCCGGCTCGCATCCACTACTTCCATCTCAAACAGGAGCTACGCTCCGACCGCGAGGCTGCCAAGATGGGCTCGCGCGAGTGTTCGGGACATCGCTACCACAGCCCGCGACCACGGGAACGCGTAAGGCTCATTCTGACAATTCTCCCGTTCGTTCGATCGCGGTCTTCTCATTGTTCCTCCGGTGGCTTCATGCGCCGAAACTGGAGCAGAAGCAGCAGGTCGTATGCGATCTTGAGGGTGCCACAGATCAGGAGCGGGAGAACCTGGAATGACGCGGAGAACAGCGCGCCGGCAATCGCCGGGCTGGCCACAGCCGCGAGGCTGCGCGGCACGGAGGTGAAGCTCGCGGCGGCCGGGCGCTCGGCCTCGGTGACCACGGCCATGACGTAGGATGAGCGAGTCGGCACATCCATCTGCGAGAGCGCGGCGCGCACGAGCAGCAGCGTCAGCGCCAGCGAGAGGCTCGGCGCGAACGCCGCGAGGATCAGGCAGATGCTCGACGGGATGTGCGTGAACACCATTGTGTTGATTAGGCCGATGCGGCGGGAGAGCCATGCCGCGACCGGGAAGGAAAAGGCGGAAAGCACCCCCGACCAGAAGAAGAACAGGCTCGCGGCGCTCAACGACAGATCGAAGCGCTCGAAGAGCCAGAGCGCCAGCAGCGACTGGACGACGAAGCCGCCGGCGAAGGCGTCGAGGCTGAACAGAGCGGCGAGACGGTAGACGAAATGACGTGATGGCCCGAGGGCGCCGGCAGGTTCCGCGCCCGCGCGTGGCTGAAGTCGGGGAATCCTAGCGTAGAGCAGACATCCGGCGACGCCGAGGAGGGCGTAGAGCACGAACATCGCCTTGATGGCCGTCAGCTGCTCGACGCCCGCGGCCGACAGATACTGCGGCGAGGCCGCGGCGAGCGCGCCGAAGGCGGCGCTCAGGGCGCCGATGAGGCTGTAACGCGCAAACATTCCGGTTCGGCGGGCATCGGAGACCTCGCCACTCAGCACCGCATGCTCCAACGGCACGAACACGCTGACGCTGCCCGCCGACGGGTTAATCGTGCCCGCAAAAGCGACGACCAGCAGCAGGGCGAAATCGTGGACGAACGCGAAGGCGACGCCGGTCGCAGTCATCAGGCTGGCGCCGGCGATCAGCAGCCGTTGCCGATCGTGGCGTGAGCCGATCATCCCGATGCCGAGCGTCAGCAGAGCCGAGCCCAGCCCAGCAGCGCCGCGGTGGCGATCGCGCCGATCTCGAGCGGCGAGAAGCCGAGCGCGATCAGGTAGACGGGAAGCAGGATCG
>JANOEW010000181.1:0-2985 GCA_031413475.1 Amaricoccus sp. | reverse complement strand
TAGACGTTGGACCAGCCGCCGTCGATCACGTGGGCGACGCCGGTGGTGAAGGCGCTCTCGTCGGAGGCGAGATAGACCGCGAGCGCGGCGATCTCCTCGGGCCGGCCGAGCCGGCCCATCGGCTGGCGCGCGACGAAGGCGGCGTGGGCCGCCTCGAAATCTCCCTGCGCGCGCATGCGGTCGTGCAGCGACGGGCTCTCGACCGTGCCGGGGCAGATCGCGTTGACCCGGATACCTTGGGTGACGTAGTCCGCCGCGACGGCCTTGGTCATGCCGATCACCGCGGCCTTGGTGGCGCCGTAGACGAACCGGTTCGGCGCGGCGATGACCGAGGAGGCGACGGAGGCCATGTTGATGATCGAGCCCGAGCCCTTGGCGATCATCCCGGGCAGGAACGCGCGCATCATCCGGTACATCGCGGTCATGTTCAGGTCGACCGAGAACGCCCATTTTTCCTCGTCGCAGTCGAGGATGGCGCCGTGGTCGACGAAACCCGCGCAGTTGAACAGCACGTCCACCCCGCCGATCCGGTCGCGCAGCGCGAGGATCGCCTCGGGGTCGCGCACGTTCAGTTCGGCGATTTCGAGGCCCTGGCCGGCAAGCTCGGCCAGCGCCGACGGGTTGATGTCGGTGGCGACGACGTGGCCGCCTTCGCGAAACATCGCGATGGCGCTGGCCCGCCCGATGCCCTGCCCCGCCGCGGTCACGAGGCAGGTCCTGTCCTTGAGCAGATCCATCCGCCCCCCGGGGTCGCTGGCCGCGCGGTCTGGCGCCGCGCCGCTGGATTTTTCGACCAATCGCGCGCGAATGTCCACCGCCCCGACGGGAGTTGTCCACGACCTTCGCGTTATCCACAGCTTCCGCCCGCGCGGCCGGTCAGTATAACGGCAGGACGGGAGACAGGACATGGCAGACGGACCGGCCGCGACGGACGCCCTCAGCGCGGCCCCGCACAACATCGAGGCTGAGCAGGCGCTGCTGGGCGCGCTGCTCGTGAACAACGACGTCTACGACCGGGTGGCGGCGGTGGTGCAGGCGGCGCATTTCTACGAGCCGGTGCACGCACGGATCTTCGAGGTGGCGGCGAACCGGATCCAGAAGAACGCGCTCGCCTCGCCGGTGACGCTGAAGGCGTTCTTCGAAGACGACGAGGGGCTGCGCGAGCTCGGCGGGCCGGCCTATCTCGCCCGGCTCGCCGGGGCGGCGATCTCGCTGTTCGCCGCGCGGGACTATGCCCGGCTGGTCTACGACCTCGCGATCCGGCGCGAGCTGATCGTGCTTGGCCAGGAGATCGCCGAGAAGGCGGGGCGGACCGAGCTGGACAGCGAGCCGCGCGACCAGATCGTCGAGGCGGAGCAGGCGCTGTATCAGCTCGGCGAGGCGGGCAAGGTCGACAAGGGCTTCCAGAGCTTTCTGCGCGCCGCGACCGACGCGGTGAACGTGGCGAACGCGGCGTACCGGCGCGACGGCGGGCTGGCGGGGTTGTCGACCGGGTTGGCCGATCTCGACCAGAAGCTGGGCGGGCTGCATCCCTCGGACCTGCTGATCATCGCCGGGCGGCCGTCGATGGGCAAGACCTCGCTGGCGACCAACATCGCCTTCAACATCGCCAAGGCCTACCGCAAGGGCGTGCGGCAGGACGGGAGCGAGGGCGCGGTGGACGGCGGCGTGGTCGGCTTCTTCAGCCTGGAGATGTCGGCCGAGCAGCTGGCGGCGCGGGTGCTGTCGGAGGCGAGCCGGGTGCCCTCGGACCGCATCCGCCGTGGCGATCTGACCGAGGACGAGATGCGCCGCTTCATCGAGGCGGCCAAGGCGCTGGAGGCGTGCCCGCTGTTCATCGACGACACGCCGGCGCTGCCGATTTCGACGCTGGCGGCGCGGGCGCGGCGGCTGAAGCGGCAGCACGGGCTCGACGTGCTGTTCGTCGACTACCTACAACTGGCGCGGCCGGCCTCGAAGCGCTCGGAGGGGCGGGTGCAGGAGGTGTCGGAGATCACGCAAGGGCTGAAGGCGATCGCCAAGGAGCTGGACGTGCCGGTGGTGGCGCTGAGCCAGCTGTCGCGGCAGGTCGAGAGCCGCGACGAGAAGCGGCCGCAGTTGAGCGACCTGCGCGAATCGGGCTCGATCGAGCAGGACGCCGACGCAGTGATGTTCGTGTTCCGCGAGGAATACTATAAGGAGCGCGAGAAGCCGGGCGAGCACGACGGCGAGGCGATGATGAAGTGGATGTCCGCGATGGACGCGTTGCGGGGGCGGGCCGAGGTGATCATCGGCAAGCAGCGGCACGGGCCGATCGGCACGGTCGAGCTGGCGTTCGAGGGCGAGTTCACCCGGTTCTCGAACCTGGTGAAGGCGTATCAGCAGAGTGCGCAGGTCGACTTTCGGTGAGGGTGTTGCACGTTGCATCGGTCCATATAATCAAGCGATAACAGAAGCATGACCTTTTCCATTAACCGAATTGAAACCTCGTGCGCAGGCGCGGAGCGACGGCCATCGCCCGCGCGCGGCTGACCGTCGACCTCGGCGCGATCGTCGCGAACTGGCGGGCGCTCGACGCGCTGTCGGGCCCGGGCGTCGAAACCGCGGCGGTGGTCAAGGCGGACGCCTACGGGCTGGGGGCGCCGCCGGTGGCGCGCGCGCTGGCGGAGGCGGGGGCGCGCAGCTTCTTCGTGGCGCTGGCCGAGGAGGGCGCGGCGCTGCGTGAGGCGCTGGGGCCGGGGTCGGAGATCTACCTCTTCGACGGACTGATGCGCGGAGACGAGGCCTTGTGCCGCGCGCATGACCTGATCCCCTGTCTGGACAGTTCCGGGCAGGTCGCGGCACATCTCGCGACCGGCGCTGGCTTGCCCTGCGCGCTGCAGCTCGACAGCGGCATGAACCGGCTGGGGCTGGAGCCGGCGGAGATGGAGGCGATCGCGCCCGACCTGCCGCGGCTCGCGCCGACGCTGGTGATGAGCCATCTCGCCTGCGCCGACGATCCTGCGC
>JANOEW010000180.1:0-7198 GCA_031413475.1 Amaricoccus sp. | reverse complement strand
GGCCGAGGCCCGCCTCGTCGCCGAGCGGGTGGTGGACGAGCGCGACGAGGCGCAGGCGCGCGGACGCAGCGGCGGCGAGGTCCGGCAGCGCGCCGAGCGCGAGCCCGTCGACGAGCAGCGTCGCGCCATCCGGGACGGCGGCCAGCGCCGCGGCGGTCGCGGCGCGGCCGGCGGCGTCGGGGAAGGGGAAGCCGTCCGGCAAGGCGACGTGGCGAACGTCCCAGCCCTGGTCGGCGAGGCTAGCGATCAGCCGGCGGTCGTAGCCGTAGCCCCCCGTGGGCGTGTCGAGCGCGCCGGGGATGGCGAAGTGGACGACCGGCGTCAGAGTGCGGCCTCGAACCAGGCCCGGGCGAGATGGCTTTCGTGCAGCGTGACGCGGAGGCGGCGCAGGCGGCCGCCGTCGCCGAGTCCGCCACCGTGCGCCGCCGCGGCGAGTGCGTCCCAGACGTGACGGCAGAGGAACTCGGTGGTGGTGAACCTGCCCCCGAATTCGGGGACCTCGTCCAAGTTGCGGTAGCGCAGCGGCGCGAGCGCGGCGGCAAGCGCCTCGGTGGCGAGGCCGATGTCGACCACGAGGCCATGCGCGTCAATGTCCTCGGTGAAGAACGCCGCGTCGACGGTGAAGGTCGCGCCATGCATGCCCTGGGCCGGGCCGAACACGGGCGACGGCAGGCTGTGGGCGATCATGATGTGATCGCGAACCTCGACGGCGAACATGGGCGCCCCTCTCTCAAGCGTAGCGGATGCGATGGCAGAGGGTCGCCGGGTCGTCAAGGATCGCGCCGTAGCGCGCCGGCATTTCGCCGAACGCGGTCTCGCCGGAGATCAGCGCGTCGAGCGCGGGGTCGGCGAGCAGCGTCAACGCCGCCGCGAGCCGTCGGCGATGGGTCCAGCGCGGCGCGCGCAACGGCGGCAGTCGGCCGACCTGGCTCGAGATCAGCCGCAGCCGCTGGCTGTGGAAGGCGGCGCCCAGCGGCACCTCAGGCGAGCGGTCGCCGTGCCAGCTCGCCTCGACGACCGTCGCCTCGGGGCCCGCCGCCGCCAGCGCCGTCGCGAGGCCGGCGCCGGTCGCGCTGGCGTGGATCACCACGTCGCATCCCTCCGGCGCGGACGCGGGCGCGGCGAACCGACAGCCGAGCGCGGCGGCGAGCGCGGCGCGGGCCGGATTGACGTCGACCAGCGTCACCTCCGCCCCGGGCAGCCGGGCGCAGAGCCAGCCGGCCAGCGCGCCCACGACCCCCGCGCCAACGATCGCGATGCGGTCGGCGGGCGCGGCGCCCGCGTCCCAGACCACGTTCAGCGCCGTCTCCATGTTGGCGGCGAGAACCGCGCGTCCGGGCGGCACGCCCTCGGGCAGCGGCAGGCACGCGGCGGCGGGCGCGGCGAAGCGGTCCTGGTGGGGATGCAGCACGAAGACGTCGCGGCCGGACAACTCCGGCGGTCCCGCCACGACGCGCCCGACCGCAGCGTAGCCGTACTTCACCGGAAACGGGAAAGCGCCCGCCTGCAGAGGACAGCGCATCCGCTCCCGCTCCGCCGCGGGCACGCCGCCGGCGAAGACCAGCGCCTCGGTGCCGCGGCTTACGCCGCTGAAGGCGGTCTCAACCCGCACCTCGCCGACGGGTTCGGCTTCGGCGCGGAGTTCGGCCCAGCCGGGGCCGGCGATCCAGAGCGCGCGTGGCGTCACGACGGTTCGGGCACTGGCAGCGGCGCGTCGGGCTTGATCCGTTCCATGACGATCTGGCTGCGGACGCGCGACACCGCCGGATGCGCCAGCAGCACGTCCTGCACCAGCCGGTTCAGGGCGGCGAGATCGGCGCAATGGACCCGAACGAGGTAGTCGGCCTCTCCGGTCAGGGTCCAGGCCCCGACAACCTCGGGCAGCGCGTGCGCGAGCTTGCGGAAAGCCTCCGCGTTGGCGGGACTATGCCCGGCCATCGCGACCTGCACGAAGGCCTCGACGGTCAGCCCGAGCTTCTCCGGCGCAAGCGTGGCGCGGTAGCCGGTGACGTAGCCTTCGGCCTCCAGCCGCTGACGGCGCCGCCCGATCTGGCTGGCCGAGAGCGGCAGCCGCGCGGCCAGGTCCTGCGCGGTCAACTGGCCGTCGGTCTGCAGCGCGGCGAGGAGGCGGCAATCGAGTCGGTCGAGCACGGTCGCTGCGCTCCTTGCGCGTGAAAGTCATTAACATTGCGCAGATCCCGCAATGTTTCAAGGCAAGGCGTTCAATTACGCGCACATCGCGCGGAGCTCTTGCGGTAGACTGCGTCTCGACCGACACAGGAGACTTCGACCATGGGTCCCTTCCCGCACGACGCCCCGCCCGCCATCATCTCGCCCGCCAACCCCGCCGGGACCGACGGCTTCGAGTTCGTCGAGTTTGCGCATCCCGAGCCAGAGACGTTGCGCGCGCTGTTCGCCCGGATGGGCTATGTCCATGTCGCGAACCACCGGACCAGGCGGATCGAGCTCTGGCAGCAGGGTGACGTGACCTACGTGCTGAACGACGAGCCCGGCAGCCACGCACGCGCCTTCGTGGCGGAGCACGGGCCCTGCGCGCCGTCGATGGGGTGGCGGGTCGTCGATGCCGCCCATGCGCTGCGCCACGCGGTGGCGATGGGGGCGGAGGAGTACGTCGGGCCGGGAAAGACGCTGGACGCGCCCGCGATCCGCGGGATCGGCGGCAGCCTGATCTATTTCGTCGAGGGCGCCCGCGAGACCTCGCCCTACAACGCCGAGTTCGACTGGATCCGCGGCGCGCATCCGGTCGGGGTCGGCTTCCACTACCTCGACCACCTGACCCACAACGTCCACAAGGGCAACATGGACAAGTGGTTCCGATTCTACGGCCGCATCTTCAACTTTCGCGAGATCCGCTTTTTCGACATCGAGGGCAAGCACACCGGCCTGCTGTCGCGGGCGCTGACCTCGCCCTGCGGCCGCATCCGCATCCCGATCAACGAGGATCGCGGCGAGACCGGGCAGATCGTGGAATTCCTCAAGCGCTACAAGGGCGAGGGCATCCAGCACATCGCGGTCGGGACCGACGACATCTACGCGGCGACCGACGCCATCGCCGCGCGCGGGCTGAAGTTCATGCCCGCCCCGCCGCCGGCCTACTACGAGCTGAGCCGCGGCCGTGTCGCCGGTCACGACGAGCCGATCGCGCGGATGATGCAACACGGCATCCTGATCGACGGCGAGGGCGTGGTCGACGGCGGCGAGACGAAGATCCTGCTGCAGATATTCTCGAAGACGGTGATCGGGCCGATCTTCTTCGAGTTTATCCAGCGCAAGGGCGACGAAGGCTTCGGCGAGGGCAACTTCAAGGCGCTGTTCGAGTCGATCGAGGCCGACCAGATCGCCCGTGGCGTGCTGAAGCCCGCCGCCTGAGCACGGCTCGTCGCACGCGTGCGACAATGGGTAAGCCATTGTTCGCAAAACGATTCGCGTCGGACATTAACTCGACGGAAAGGTTGGTTGATCCGCGTTAAGCTACAGCCAGAGCTTGCCCTGCCGCTACGGCGCCTCCTCCCCCGCTTCGCGCCTGAAGCCGTCCTCACTTGCCGGGGACAACGTCGCCAAGTTCGCAGCGACCGTCCTCGTCGACGGATGCTCCGCCCCCAACGCCGCGATGAGGATCGCCAGCGCCTGCCGGTGGAGCGGCTCGGCCTCGGCGTGGCGGCCGGTGGCCCGCAGCAGCCCCGCGAGGTTGTTGAGGCTGGTCGCGTAGGTCGGGTGCGCCTCGCCGACCGCCTTCGCGCGGATCGCCAGCGCCTGCCGGAGGAGTGGCTCGGCCTCGGCGTGGCGGCCGGTGTCCCGCAGCAGCGCCGCGAGGTTGTTGAGGTCGGTCGCGTGGTCCGGGTGCGCCTCGCCGAGCGCCTTCGCGCGGATCGCCAGCGCCTGCCGGTAAAGCGGCTCGGCCTCGGCGTGGCGGCCGGTGGCCTGCAGCGTCACGGCGTGCTCGTTGAGGGCGGTGGCGTGTTCGGGAGTTCCGTCTCCGTGCTCCGCGACCGCTGCCTTCACAAGGTCCTCGCCGAAGCGAAGCGCGTTGGGGAAGTCGCCGGACAGCCACGCCAGTTCGCGGGCCGCGAGCAGGTGATCGAAGCTCGGGACCAGCCGGGCGGCCTCGGCGTGGTGGCGGGCGGCATCGGCCCAGCGGATGTCGGCGGCGGCGAGCTTGCCGAGCTCGTGGGCGGCCCTGGCGGCGCGGGCGACGCCGGCCGCCTCCATCGCCTGGACCTGGGCAAACAGCGCCTCGGCCTTGCCGCTGTCGCCTTTGGCCAGCGCCGCCAGCGCCGCGTCGAGCTTCGCCTGCGGCAGGCCGTCGCCCATGTCGCGCAGGGCCGCCTCGGCCTCGGCGAGCTCGCGGCGGCGGGTCTCGAACGAGCCCTCGAGGTCGACCATCCGCCGGCATACCTCGTCGAGCTCGCTCTGGAGGAGCGCCCGCTCGGCGGCGTGGGCGCGTTCGAGGTCGGCGCGGATGCGCGCCTCCTGGCGGTCGAGCGCCGCCTCGTGCTGCTCGATGGTGTAGCCGATAATGACGCTGCCGCCGACGCTGTCGCCGACGTTGACGCCGCCGGTGGCTGCGGACTGGTCGGGGCGGATCACTTGCGGCCGTCCGCCCGCGTGGTGACGTCGCCCTTGACGTCGCCGCCGACGTTGACGCCGCCACCGCTGGCGGTCTGGGTCGGCCGGGGCTTGGTCTCTGGGGCCGCAGGCTTGTTCCGCAGGAGCCCGAACAGCCAGCGCAGGAGCCCCGTCGCCCAGGCCACGACGACGACTGCGACAGCCACGATGACCTGCACCGCCTCGCGGTTGTCGGGGTCGCGGAACCACTCGAACACGCCGGCCAGGGTTTCCTGCATCGTCGATCCCTCCACTCGCGGCGAGCGCAGGATACCATACGAACGCCTGACATGGCGAGCGCGCCCGGCGCTTTGGGGTCGCGCCAGCGCCAGCGCGGCCCGCGAACCCGGACCGCTCACGCGCTGCGCTTGGCCGGCGCCTTCGCCTCGGGTTTCGCCAGCGCCGCGAGGTCGCGGGCGATCGCGAAGGCGCCGGCGAGGCGCGACCTCGGCTCGGACCAGTCGCGCCGGACCACGATCTTGTTGTCCTTCACCTTGGCCAGCCCGTTCTGGTCGTGCAGGAACGCCACCAGCCCCGCCGGGTTCGCGAACTTGTCGAGGTGGAACGCCACCGTCCCGCCCTTCGGCCCGCCGTCGAGCCGGGCGATGCCGGCACGCTTGCACAGCACCTTGATCCGCACCACCGTCATCAGCGTCTCGACCTCGGCCGGCAGCGGCCCGAAGCGGTCGATCAGTTCGGCCGCGAAGCCCTCCATCTCGACCTTCCTCTCCAGCGCCGACAGCCGGCGGTAGAGCCCCAGCCGCACGTCGAGGTCGGGCACGTAGGCTTCGGGGATCAGCACCGGCACGCCGAGGTTGATCGCCGGGGACCACTCGCCGTCACCCTCGATCTCGATCTCCCCCGAGCGCAGCTTGGCGATCGCCTCCTGCAGCATGTCCTGGTACAGCTCGAACCCGACTTCCCGCACGTGCCCCGACTGCTCCTCGCCGAGCAGGTTGCCCGCGCCGCGGATGTCCAGATCCTGGCTCGCCAGGGTGAACCCGGCGCCCAGCGTGTCGAGGGTGCCGAGCACGCGCAGCCGCTTCTCCGCCTGCGGCGTCAGCTTCTTGCGCGGCTCGGTCATGCAGAAGGCGTAGGCGCGCAGCTTCGAGCGTCCGACCCGGCCGCGGATCTGGTAGAGTTGGGCCAGCCCGAACATTTCGGCGCGCTGCACGATCAGCGTGTTGGCCGCCGGGATGTCGAGCCCCGACTCGACGATGGTCGTCGACAGCAGCACGTCGTATTTGCCGACGTAGAACGCGTTCATCCGCGCGTCGAGCTCGGACGCCGCCATCTGGCCGTGCGCCACGACGAACGACACCTCCGGAACCTGCTCGCGCAGGAACGCCTCGACCTCCGGCAGGTCCGCGATCCGCGGCGCCACGTAGAACGACTGCCCGCCGCGGAACCGCTCGCGCAGCAAGGCCTCGCGCACCGTCACCGGATCAAACTCGCTGACGTAGGTGCGGATCGCCAGCCGGTCGACGGGGGGCGTCGCGATCAGGCTGAGCTCACGCACCCCCGACAGCGCCAGCTGCAACGTCCGCGGGATCGGCGTCGCGGTCAGGGTCAGCACGTGCACGTCCGACCGCAGCGCCTTCAGCCGCTCCTTGTGCGCCACCCCGAAGTGCTGCTCCTCGTCGATCACCAAGAGCCCGAGGTTGGCGAAGCGCACCCCCTTGGCCAGCAGCGCGTGGGTGCCGATCACGATCTCGACCAGCCCCCGCGCCAGGTCCTCGCGGGTCTCCGCCGCCTCGCGTGCCGGCACGAAGCGCGACAGCTGCCGCACCCGCAGCGGCATCCCGCGGAACCGCTCGGAGAAGCTCTTGAAGTGCTGGCGCGCCAGCAGCGTCGTGGGCGCGATCACCGCGACCTGCGCGCCCGACATCGCCGCGACGAAGGCCGCGCGCAGCGCCACCTCGGTCTTGCCGAACCCGACGTCGCCGCAGACCAGCCGGTCCATCGGCGCGCCCGATTCCATGTCCGCCAGCACGTCGGTGATCGCGTTCAGCTGATCGTCGGTCTCCGCATAGGGAAACCGCGCGCAGAACTCCTCCCAAAGGTGGTGCTCAGGCGGCGTCAGGATCTGGCCGCGCCGCAGCGCCCGCTCGGCGGCGAGGCGGATCAGCCGGTCCGCCATGTCGCGGATCCGCGCCTTCAGCCGCGCTTTCTTAGCCTGCCAGGCCCCGCCGCCCAGCCGGTCGAGCAGCCCTTCATCGTGGCCGTAGCGGCTGAGCAGCTCGACGTTCTCGACCGGCAGGTAGAGCTTGTCGCCCCCCGCATATTCCAGCGCCAGGCATTCGTGCGGCGCCCCGAGCGCGGTGATCGTCTCGAGCCCGACATACCGCCCGATGCCGTGGTCGACGTGCACCACGAGGTCGCCCGCCATCAGCCCGGCCGCCTCGGTCAGGAAGTTCTCCGCGCGCTTGCGCCGCCTCGGCGCCCGGATCAGCCGGTCGCCGAGCACGTCCTGCTCGGCGATCACCGTCAGCCCCGCCGCTTCGAAGCCGTGCTCCAGCGGCCAGACCACCAGATGCAGTCCCCCCGTCCCCGCCATGTCGCCGGCCTTGGC
>JANOEW010000179.1:0-6590 GCA_031413475.1 Amaricoccus sp. | reverse complement strand
ACGGCACCGCTCGGTGGCAGTGCTCGAGGCGATCGCCGGCGAGCTGCGGCGCGCCGGCCAGAACGTGAGCGTCACGCATCGCGACGTGGAGAAAACCTGATGCGCCGGGCTCGGGGCGCAGCTGCGCCGCATCGTGACGGTCGAGCCCTCGAAGAGCCTGGTCGTGGCGGCCCTGGCCACGCTGGCGCACTCGGCCGCCAGGAGCATCGCCCCCGCCCGCGGGGCGGTGCGCATGGAGCGCGAGCCCTACGTCCTCTTCCCGATGGCCTTCGCGGGCTGGTCCGGTCGCGCCGTGACGCTCGACCCGAAGGTCGAGGCGAGCCTCGGCGCGGACGACTACCTCTCGGCCTATTTCCGCCATCCGGAGGAGGCCACGGGCGTCGACCTGTTCCTGTCCTACTACTACAGCCAGATCGACGGGCGCTCGATCCACGCCCCCGAGATCTGCCTGCCCGGCAGCGGCTGGGAGATTTTCGCGATCGATCCCGTCGAGGTCGATCTCTCCGGCGCCCGGCTCGGCATCGTCACGCTCAATCGGGCGGTGATCCAGAAGGGGCTCGAGAAGCAGCTCGTCTACTACTGGTTTGAGGGTCGGGGGCGGCGGATGAGCCACGACTTCATGACCCGGTTTCGCACTGTCGCCGACAGCGTGACGATGAACCGAACCGACGGCGGGCTGGTGCGCGTCATCACCCCGATTCTGCCCGAGGAGACCGTCGCCGAAGCGGATGCCCGCGCGCGGGACTTCCTCCTCGCCGTCGCCGACCGCTTGCATCGTTTCATTCCCGAGTGACCCGGAGTTCTCTTCCCGTGCATGACGTCACGCTCCCGCCGCCGCCCGATCCCGTTGTCTCCATCGTGGTCGTGAGCTACAACACCCGAGAGATGACGCTCGACTGCCTGCGCAGCGTCGCCGCCGAGACCACGATCCCACACGAGGTGATCGTGGTGGACAACGCTTCAGGCGACGGCTCGGCCGAAGCGGTCGCCGTCGCCTTCCCCTACGTGCGGCTCATCGCGAGCGCCGAGAACCACGGCTTCGCCAAGGCGAACAACCTCGCGGCGCGGGAGGCGCGGGGGCGTTTCCTGCTCCTGCTCAACCCCGACACGGTGGTGCTCGACCGCGCGATCGACCGCCTGGTCGGCTTCGCCGAACGCCGGCCCGAGGCGGGGATCTGGGGCGGGCGCACGCTGTACCGCGACATGAGCCTCAACCCGGGCAGCTGCAACGGGCTGCAAACGCTCTGGGGCATCTTCTGCCGGACCAGCGGATTGGCCGCCGCTTTCCGCTGCAGCGGCTGGCTCAACCCCGACGATTACGGCGGCTGGGACCGCTCGACCGAACGCGAGGTCGGCTACGTCTGCGGCTGCTTCTTCCTGATCGAGCGGGGCTTCTGGAACCGGCTCGGCGGTTTCGACCTCACCTTCGTGATGTACGGGGAGGAGACGGACCTCTGCCACCGCGCCCGTGCGCTCGGCGCCCGGCCGCGCATCACCCCCGAAGCGACCATCGTCCACTACGTCGGCGCCGCAACCAAGCAGCGCTCCGACAAGGCGGCCCTGGTGCTGAAGGCCCAGGTCACGCTCGCGCGGCGCTATCTGCCGCCTTGGCAGCGTCGACCGGCGCTCTTCCTCCTCCGCGTCCGTCCGCTGGTCCGCAAACTCGGCGGACGGCTGCTCGCATGGACGACCGGCAATGCGCGCGCCCGGGAAGCCGCGCGCCACTGGGACGCAGTCTGGGACGCGCGACGGAACTGGCGGGACGGATTTCCGCCGCTCCCGCATTCGGCCCCGCTGCACGACGAGCGGGTGGCGTCGCTGTCATGAGAGATGAAGCGCATCTATCCGATGACATCGGGAACGCCGGACCCCGGGAGAAACGACTGTTCGTCTCGTGGCTGCATTTCTCGCGGCGCATCGCGTCGCTTGACGAGCATTTCGGCTTTGACGTCCGCTATTTTCCCTCCCCCGTCCTGGCGAAATGGCTCAAGCCCTTCGGCTACCTCTCGCAGGCCTTCGGGACGGCGCGCGCCGTACTCGCGACGCGCCCGAAGGAGGTCTGGCTGCACTGCCCACCCACCTTCCTGCCGCATCTGGCGCTGGCGCTGCGGCTTTTCGCGGGCCCCTACCGCATCGTGGCCGACTGCCATTCCGGGGCGCTGTCGTCACGCTGGACCTGGGTGCCGGGCACGGTCTGGGCGATCAACCGCTGCGACCTGGTGCTCGTGCACAACGCCGAAGACCGCGCCGCCGCGGAGGCGCACGGCGTCCGCCCGGACCGGCTGGTGATGCTTGAGGACCCGCCGCCGACCCGCCTGCTGCCCGGGCCCGGACCTCGGACCGCCCCGGACGGCGCGCCTTACGTGCTCGTCCCCTGCTCGTTCAACCCGGACGAGCCGATCCCGATCCTGCTCGCCGCCGCCCGGCTCGCGCCGGAGCTGCGCATCCTCGTCACCGGCAGCCGGCGTCGCGCCGAACTGCAGGGGTTCACCCGCGACGTGCCGTCGAACGTCGAATTCACCGACTACCTGCCGCTCGACGAATTCGAGCGGCTGCTGACCGGCGCCGCCGTGGTCCTCGGCCTGACGAGCGTCGAGGGCATCCAGCTCAGCGTCGCCAACGAGGCGCTCGGCGTCGACAAGGCGCTGGTGCTTTCGGACACGCGCATCCTGCGCGCCATGTTCGGCGAGGCGGCGCTCTTTGCGGAGAACAGGCCCGAAAGCATCGCCGACCGGCTTCGCGAGGCTCTGGCGCGCCGCGAGGAGCTCGAGGCGCGCAGCGCGGCGCTCAAGGCGCGGCGCCTCAGGAACTGGCGGGCGCCGGCCGAGACCGTGGCGCGGATGCTCGCCTGAACCGCTTCTGCGACAAGGACCTCCATGTTTCCGTCCATCGTTCCCGTCATTCTTTGCGGCGGCTCGGGCACCCGGCTCTGGCCGGTCAGCCGCGCCAGCTACCCCAAGCAGTTCGGGCGGCTGATCGGCGAGACCAGTCTCTTCCAGGCCTCCGTCCTGCGCCTGCCCGAGCCCGAGTTCGCTCCGCCGGTCGTCGTCACGGGCGCGGAGTTCCGGTTCATCGTCACCGAGCAGTTCGCCGCCGTCGGCCGGGCGCCCGGCGCCGTCCTGATCGAGCCCGAGGGCCGCAACACCGCGCCGGCGGTGCTGGCTGCGGCGCTGCGGCTCGCCGATCAGGATCCGCGGACGCTCATGCTCGTCTGTCCCTCCGACCACGCCATCGCCGACGCCGAGGCCTTCCGGGCCGCGGCGCGGGCCGGCGCCCCGGCGGCCCGCGACGGGCGGCTCGTGACCTTCGGGGTGCGCCCCACCCGCGCCGAGACCGGATACGGCTATCTCGAGCTCGCTGCGCCGTCCGACATGGACGCGGCCCCCAGGGTCCTCCGCCTCGAGCGCTTTGTCGAAAAGCCCGACGCGGCGCGCGCCGCCTCCATGGTCGCCGACGGCCGGCATCTGTGGAACAGCGGCGTCTTTCTGTTCTCGGCGGCGGCGATCGTCGGCGCCTTCGAGGCGCATCAGCCGGCGATGGTCGCGGCGGTGCGGGCCGCGCTCGCGCAAGCTTCCGCCGACCTCGGTTTCCTGCGCCTGGATCCGACGTCCTGGGCGCAGGTCGCAAGCCTTTCCCTCGACTACGCGGTCATGGAGAAGGCGGAGAACCTCGCCGTGGTGCCCTTCGCCGGCGCCTGGTCCGACCTCGGGTCCTGGGACGCCATCGCCCGCGAGATGGGCCCCGACGCGCGCGGCGTCGCGCTCTCCGGCCCCGCCGAGGCGATCGACTGCGAAAACAGCCTGCTGCGCGCCGAGAGCCCCGAGCAGGTTCTGGTCGGCATCGGGCTGAGAAACATCGTCGCGGTCGCGATGCGTGATGCGGTGCTCGTCGCCGACATGCGCGACGGCCAGCGGGTCAAGGAGGCCGTCGAGGTCCTGAAGACGCGCCCTGCGCCACAGGCGACCGAATTTCCCCGCTTTCACCGGCCCTGGGGCTGGTACGAGACCCTGTCGCGCGGGCCGCGCTTCCAGGTCAAGCGGATCATGGTCCACCCCGGCGGCGTCCTGTCACTGCAGAGCCACGTCCACCGCGCTGAGCACTGGGTGGTGGTCGAGGGCGCGGCGCGGGTCACGGTCGGCGACGAGGCGCGGCTCCTCGGCGAGAACCAGTCGGTCTACATCCCGCTCGGCGCGGTCCACCGGATGGAGAACCCGGGCAAGCTCGACCTGCACCTGATCGAGGTGCAGTCGGGCCCCTATCTCGGCTAGTACGAAATCACCCGCTACTAGTAATACTACGCGCGGACCTGACCGGGGCGTTCCGCGCGCGCAACGCCCCGGTCGCCGCCCGCTTTACAGATCGAACCCGTCCGCCGCGCGGAACTCGGCGCCGAGCCCTTCGAACACGAACTTGCCGACGCCGCTGTAGAACTCGATCCGCAGCACCACGGCGTCGTTCTCGCTCACGGTCCAGGCCGAGACCCGCGGGCCGAAATCGGCGAGCTCGTGGAAATCCTTGACGCTGTTGAGCCGCGCCGCCCCTCCGCCGTCCCAGACCGGGAGCCGGTTGCCGTTGGCGCCGTGGACGAGCGTGTTGTCGCCGAAGCTCTCCATCACCAGCTCGCTGTCAGCGAAGTCGAGGCTGTCGACGACGATTCGGGTGTTGCCGTCGACAAGGTCGCCGCCGAGGCGCAACACGTCGTCGGACCCGTCCCAGTCGACGCGCACAATGTCCCAGGTCGGATCCGGGTCGGGGTCCGGAAGGGCGACGCCGTAATTCATGCTGTTGTACTGGGGGTAATCAGTTCCGTCCCAGTGCACGTACTGCCAGGACGCTCCGCCCGTTATTGTATTGTTATCTACCGTCCAAGTCGTATTCTGCGGCTGCTGAACGCTCGTTACAGTGTTGCCGGTTATCTCGACATTCGTTGAGTATTTTGAGACGTTTATCTTTGGCTTATATACTGAATGATCGCCAAATCCCATGGACGTATTTGAGACAAGGATATTATCATTTATATATACGCCGTCTCCGTGAAAAACCGTGATTCCGTGCGTATGCGCGCTGTTTATATAATTGCCCTCAATGATAATATTTGTATACGTCGACCCCGTCTTTATTCCATCCGTTACAAGCGCATTGCCCATATATATTGTTTGGCGCATCTCTGCGCTGTCGAATGTATTGTTTCGGATCGCAATGTTTTTCGATGGAGGTTCGTCGCTCCCCACTCTGAACTGAATATTGTCCATATGAAGAGATTTCGGGTCCGGAGACCGGAAGTCGCGGAACTCGTTGCCTGCGAGGACCATGTTCGTGATGCCTCCGAAGGTCATGCCGTCATTGGACATGCCCCGGACCAGATTGCCCGATATCGTGACGTCTTCCGTGTTAGAAACGCTCATGCCGTTCTCGAAGTCCGAGAATTCGGAATCGCGGATGATGACGTTCTGCGAATTCTTTATCCGCAGGCCGAGATCCTGGCCAAACCCGTTTTGGACGTTTCCCTCGAAACTCACGTCGTCGATCGTGAGGTTCCTGGCCTGCTCGACAAAAAACGGCGCGTCGCGTCGGAAAGATTCCGTCCCGGCGGCTCGAGTCCCGTCATGATCGAAGCGAATGTTCCTGACGTCGATGTTCGACACGTCTCTGAAGAACATTTGATTTATTTGAGCCGGATTTGACGGGTCTTCAGATGCTATCGTAACTTTTTCATCGAAATTATAGTCTTTATTCCACCGCGTCTTCATGAGCAATTCGGCGTAGCGGCCCGCGGACAATAGGATCGTGTCGCCGCCTCTGACGTCGTCCAGCGCGTCCTCAAGTTGCGCCTGGTTGGACACTCGAATGGTAGCCATCAGTCATCCTTTCGTGCGCCACGGCCGGCCAGGACCGCGCTGATCGCGCGGCGCCGGGAACCGCCTTGACGCGTCGTTGCATAGCCGGCTCGCCAGTCGCTTTGCTATTATCCCGCCGCCCGAATGGACCGGAGTTCTCGATGTCTCGTTCGGCAGGGCAGGCATTCGTTTGATTGAACGTCAAGATCGGGCTTAATTCTTAATCATGATGCCATCGCTTACACCTTTTATTCAGTCATCTCCGATTTAAGAGGAGAATGACACACGTCTTTCTGCTGCCGAAAGTGGCCTGTAGCCCCGCCATGGGTCAATCGCCCATGCGGCGGGTTGGGGACTCTCGGCGAATTTTCGCCAACCGCCCGGCGGATGGGAACCTTCGGGGGCCTTGCGCGGCGTACTGCGTCGTCCCATAGCGGGAAGTGCGCGCCCCCATAGCTCAGCCGGTAGAGCGTCTGATTTGTAATCAGAGGGTCGGGAGTTCGAGTCTCTCTGGGGGCACCAAGGCGCCGGTGCGGCCGCCGTCGACCCCTTGCGTGCGCGGCGCGGAAATGGTTCTGTCCGCCCGCCCGGAGAGGTGGCCGAGTGGTCGAAGGCGCACGCCTGGAAAGTGTGTAGACGGGGAACCGTCTCGAGGGTTCGAATCCCTCTCTCTCCGCCATTCACGCTGACAAATGGCGCAGCCTTTGGCCCAAGGCGGACCAGTCCCTACTTCGGCCTTAACGCAACGAGGAG
>JANOEW010000178.1:0-3046 GCA_031413475.1 Amaricoccus sp. | reverse complement strand
GCCCGACGCCCGACGGCGCCTTCTATGTCTACCCGTCGATCGCCGGACTGATCGGGGCGACGGCCCCAGACGGCCGGGTGATCGCGTCAGACGCGGACTTCTCCGAGGCGCTGCTGGCCGCCCAAGGAGTGGCGGTGGTCTTCGGCGCGGCCTTCGGGATGTCACCGTACTTTCGTCTCAGCTACGCTGCGGCCGACGCACAACTCGTCGAGGCCTGCAACCGGATTCATCGCTTCGCCGCGACGCTGCGCCGACCGTGAACGGAAGCAGCTTAGGGCCGCTTCCGCCAACGTCCGGTCAGTTGTCAGCGGGTGCTGCGGTCGTGCCCTCGACGGCGCCTTCTGCCCCTTCGACCGCGCCCTCGACGCCTTCGACCGCTTCCTTCACAAGCTCTTCGACCCGGCTCGCACCTTCCTCGGCGGCTTCGCCGACCGCGTCGGCGGCGTCCTCGGCCCCCTGCACGGCGCCCTCGGCGGCCTCCTCGGTCGCGGTCGCCGCACCTTCGACAGCCGTCTCGGCCTCGGTCGCGGCGCCTTCCACCGCTGCTTCGGCCTCGGTCGCGGCGCCCTCCACCGCTGCTTCGGCCTTGGTCGCGGCGTCTTCGACCGCCACGCTTTCGGCGGCCTCGGCCTCCTCGGCCGCATTCTCGACGGCCGCCGGGGCTTCGGTGACGGCTTCCGGCTCGCTGGAGCCAAACACCAGATAGAGGACGAGCGCGACCAGCACGGCCGCCCCGATCAGGATCAAGATCCGCTGCATTGTGATCTCCGCTCCAAAAAAGCCATCGCGCGCGGGTCGAGCCCGCGCCGAACTGATGCGTGTCCGGCACGGCGGATGCAACAGAAATCCTGCGCGCCGGCAATCCGGTGCGCCGCACCGCGTATCGCCGTCGTCGCGCCCCGGCGCCGCCACGCCCCCTTCACTTCCGCGCCGGATTGCACTATGCTAATCGCGATCCGGGGCTCAGGTCCCGGTTTTTTCGTCGGGTCAACGATCAAAAGGAACCGAAGGCCATAGCCCGCAGACCGCACAACGCTCCGCCCACGCGCGAGACTGGACCCCGCGTCAACGAACGGGTCCGCGCCCCGGAAATTCGCCTCATCGGGGCCGAGGGGGAGAACATCGGACTGATCACGCCGGACAAGGCGATGCTGCTTGCGGAACAGGCTGGGCTCGATCTGGTCGAGATATCGCCCAACGCCACGCCGCCCGTTTGCAAGATCATGGATTTCGGAAAATACAAGTACGAGACCCAGAAGAAAGAATCCGAAGCGCGCAAAAAGCAGAAGATCATCGAGATCAAGGAGATCAAGTTCCGTCCGAACACCGACACGCACGACTACGAAGTCAAGATGCGCTCGGTGGTCAAGTTCCTTCAGGGCGGCGACAAGGTCAAGATCACGCTGCGCTTCCGCGGCCGCGAAATGGCGCATGTCGACCTCGGCCGCAAACTGCTGGAGCGAGTCGCGGATGACGTGACCGAGCACGGCAAGATCGAGGCGATCCCCCGGGTCGAGGGTCGTCAGATGGTGATGATGATCAATCCGGTCAGGCACTGAACCGGCCACGGGCTCACGTCGCCAGGTCCGCCACCAGGGATCGGCAAGCGGCTGACATCGACATGCGGCCCGCGCAGACCTCGCGACCGCCGCCGCAGCGCGGACGGGCGCGGACGGGATCGCGCTGAGGATGGCGCGCCGTCGCACGGCGCTCGGCCAGGCGGTCGGTTTCCTGCCGAGCGCGCTGGCGTTCGGGGTGGCGCGGGCCCTGCCCTACCGGACGCGCGTCGATTTCGGTGGCTGGCTCGGACGGCGACTGGTGCTCGGCGTGCCTCGGTTCCGCAACCGCGTCGAGGCGAACCTGCGCTACGTCATGCCCGAGCTCGACACGCCGGCCCGCGCGGAGATCGCGCGAGCGGTCGGCGACAACTTCGGCCGGACCTTCGTCGAGATCTTCTCAATGGCCGAGTTCCAGGCCCGCGCGGTCTGGACCGGCCCGACCGGGCCGGGGCTCGCGGCCTTCGAGGCGGCTCGGGCCAGGGGTCTCGGCGCCGTGATGGTCACCGGCCATTTCGGGCAATGGGAGGCCGGGCGGGCCTGGTTGAAGGCGATCGGCGCCGAAGCCTGCGGCGTCTATCGCCCGCTCAACAACCGACCGCTCGACCGCATCTACGTGCGCCAGCTGGAGATCGGCGGGCGGCCGATGTTCCCCAAGGGCGGACGCGGCCTGCGCGGTCTGGTGGCGCATCTGGGCGGCGGCGGCGTCGTCGCGATCCTGACCGACCAGTATGACCGGCGCGCGGCGGCGCTGGAGTTCCTCGGGCGGCCCGCGCCTACGGTCACGATCGCGGCGGATCTCGCGCTGAAATACCGGGTTCCGCTGATTCCGTCCTACGGCGTGCGCGCGCCGGACGGGCTCCATGTCGCCGTGGCGCTCGAAGCGCCGATCCCGCACACGACCGCGGCCGAGATGACCCAGGCGCTCAACGACAGCCTCGCCGCCCGGGTGCGCGCGCAGCCTGGCCAGTACCTCTGGCTACACCGGCGCTGGCGCAAGGATCTCTGATCGAGGCATCGGCGCACCGATCCAGCGCCGACGCGCGGGAGGGAAAGGTCAGCGGCGACCGGCGGTCAGGGCAGCCGCGCGGCGGTCAGCACTTCGCCCTGGCGCTCGCGCTGGACGATCACCGCGACCGGCTCCGGCCCCGCGATCTCCAGCGTCAGGTCGGCCACGCTGCGGCCGTCCCAGCGCGCGACCGGCGACCAGTCGGTGACGATATTTGCATAGTCGATCTCGTGGCCGGCGTTCTCGCCATGCGCGATCGCGACCGTCTCGGAGGCGAGAAAACGCACGACGAAGACCTCCGACGGCCCCGCGCCGGCCGGGGAGGTCGGCGCGACGCGGACGCGCAGCCGGGCGCCGTCGCGCGCCACCTCCAGCGCAGCCGCGGGCGGGCGGGCCTGGTGCGCGGCGATCAGCGTCGTCACCGCCGCGTGGTCGGCCCCGACCACGTGATCGACGCCTTGCACGATCATCTGCGGCGTGT
>JANOEW010000177.1:0-3342 GCA_031413475.1 Amaricoccus sp. | reverse complement strand
CGATTGACGTCGGCAACACCAACACCGTCTTCGCCCTGCACGACGGGCAGGCGACGGTCGCGGAATGGCGGTGCCGCACCGAGCGGCAGCGCACGGCGGACGAGTATTTCGTCTGGCTGTCGCAGCTGATGGAGAACAGGGGCATCGCGCCGGAGGTGACCTCGGTGGTCATCTCCTCGGTGGTGCCGCAGGTCGTCTTCAACCTGCGTGTGCTGTCGGATCGGTACTTTCGAACCCGCCCGAAGGTGGTCGGCAAGGCAGACGTCCGTCTCGGCGTGCCGGTCCGGGTCGACCCCGCCGCCCACGTGGGCGCCGACCGGCTGGTCAACACCGTCGGCGCCTTCGACCGCTACGGCGGCAACCTGATCGTCGTCGACTTCGGCACCGCGACCACCTTCGACGTGGTCGACCACGACGGCGCCTACGTCGGCGGCGTGATCGCGCCCGGCGTCAACCTGTCGCTGAAGGCGCTGCACGACGCCGCCGCGGCGCTGCCGTTCATCGACGTGACGAAACCCGAGCGCGTGATCGGCACCAACACGGTGGCCTGCATGCAGTCGGGCGTGTTCTGGGGCTACGTCGGCCTCGTCGAGGGCCTGTGCGCGCGCATCCGCGCCGAGCACGGCGCGCCCATGACCGTTATCGGAACCGGGGGCCTGTCCACCCTCTTCGCCCAAGGGACAGACGTGTTGCAGAAGATCGATCCGGACCTGACCATCCACGGCCTCGTCCTGATCGACGCATTGAACAAGGAATAGGGACGACTTCATGGCCAAACCCGACCGACTGATCTACCTCGCGCTCGGCGGCGCGGGCGAGATCGGCATGAACATGTACGTCTACGGCTACGGGCCGGCAGGCGCCGAGCGGCTGATCCTCGTCGACTGCGGCGTCACCTTTCCGACCATGGAGACCTCGCCCGGGGTCGAGTTGATCATGGCCGACCCGGCCTGGGTGCAGGCCCGCGCCGACCGGCTCGAGGCGATCTTCATCACCCACGCGCACGAGGACCACGTCGGCGCGCTCGGCATCCTGTTTCACCGCCTGCAGGCCCCGGTCTATGCCCGCCGCTTCACCGCCGCGATCGCCCAGATGAAGATGGAGCGCGCCGGGCAGGACACCGCGATGGTGCGTCAGGCCCAGCCCTGGCCGCACGTGGTGCACGCGGGCCCCTTCACCGTCGGCTTCGTGCCGGTGTCGCATTCGATCCCGGAGTGCTCGTGCCTGGTGATCGACACCCCCGCGGGCCGGGTCCTGCACACCGGCGACTTCAAGGCCGATCCGTCGCCGGTGGTCGGCGAGCCGTTCGATCCCGCCGCCTTTCAGGCGATCGGCGCCGCCGGAGTCAAGGCGCTGGTGTGCGATTCGACCAACGTCTTCTCGCTGCACCCCGGCCGCTCCGAGGCGACGCTGGCCGAGCCGATCACCGCTCTGCTGCGCGAGGCCAAGGGCATGGTCGTCGCCACCACCTTCGCCTCGAACGTGGCGCGGTTGAAGACGCTGGCCGAGGCGGGCCGCGCCGCCGGTCGCGAGATCGTGGTGCTCGGGCGCGCGATGAACACCATGCTCAAGACCGCCAACACCGCGCAGGTGCTCGCCGGCTTTCCGCCGACCATCGACGTGCTCGACGCCGACGGCGTGCCGCGCAACCGGCTGCTCGTGCTCGCCACTGGCAGCCAAGGCGAGCGCCGGGCCGCCTCGGCCCAGCTCTCCGTCGGCAAGTACATGGGGCTGGAGCTGAAGCCGGGCGACACCTTCCTGTTTTCCTCCAAGACCATCCCCGGCAACGAGGTCAGCGTCGCGCGCATCCTCAACCAGCTCAGCGAAAAGGGCGTCCGAACGGTCGAGGACGACGAGCGCTACCACGTCTCGGGCCACCCCAACCGCCCGGACCTGGTGCGGATGCACGACCTGGTGCACCCCGAGCTCGTCGTGCCGATGCACGGTGAACACCGTCACCTGACGACGCACGCCGAGCTGGCCAAGGAGCTCGGCCGCCCTGCTATCGTCGCGCCGAACGGCGCGATGATCGAGCTCGCCCCCGGCAAGCCCCGCATCGTCGAGTCGATCGAGACCGGCCGGCTCTATCTCGACGGCACGCAGCTGATCGGCGCGATGGACGGCATCGTGCGCGACCGCATCCGGATGGCGACGCGCGGCCATGTTGCGGTCTCGATCCTGATCGACGAGGCCGGCAAGCCGCTCGGCGGGGCCTGGGTCGAGTGCCTCGGCTTGCCGGACACGACGCGGCTGCGCGACGGCCTGGCCGGCGCGCTCGAGGTCGAGATCGACCGAGACCTCGCCCGGCTGAAGCCCGCCGACCTCGCCGCGGACGATGCGATCGAACAGCTCGCCACCCGCGCCGTCGCGCGTCTCTGCAACGACAAGATCGGCAAGAAGCCGTTATGCACGGTGATGATCAGCCGGCTCGAGGCCTGAAGCACGCCCGCCTCAGGCTCTCCCGGTGCGGCTTCAGATGAAGTCGAGACCGCCTTGCAGCAGGATGGCGACCGCCGCTGCGTCGAGCCCGATCCTGGCGGTCGCCGGCGCATCGCCGGTCTCGGGGTCGGTCGCGAGCACGACGCTGTGGACGGTCAGCCGCACGTTCTCTGCGACCATGGCGGCGAGCTCGTCGCGCAGCATCCGCCGCAGCTCGAGCTGGCGCGAGACGTGCTTCGAGTTCGCGATCTGCGTCGGGCCGCGTCGCCGCGTCCGGTTCGCTTCAGGCGGCCGTCGACGACGCCGCGGCGTCCGCCGGCGACTTGGCCGGACCGCGCCGCCGCGGGGCACGCGCCTTACGCGCCGTCGCAGGTGCGGGCTCGGGGGCAGCCTGCGGCGCGCCGGCATCCGCCGGCTGCGGCAGCGCATCGTCGACGATCGCGGCGTATTCGGCCTCGAGCCGGTCCGGCTCGAAGTCGACGCGCAACTCGCGCATCAGGAAGGCGGGCACATGATCGCCCATTCCGGGCTGCGCCGGACCGTCGCCGCGCTCGTTCGACCGCTGCCGCGGCTGCTCGCCGCGGCCGGTCGGTCGGTGCTCGAGCGCGGCGGCGGCCGGCGCGGGCGCGACCGAAGACTGCGAAGGATCGGCGGTGGGGAAGGGAGAAGCGGGCGCAGGAGCGAACGTGCGCCCCGCCGGGCGCGGCCGGCGTTCGGGCCGCCGCGGGCGATCCGGACCACGCGCATCGCGATCATCCGTCGCCGATTCGTAAAGCCCTCCGCCGAGCGGACTTTCCATCGTCGGGATTGGTTTCTTGACCAGGTCCTCGATCTTGGCGAGGTATTTCTCCTCGTGCGGCAGGCAGAGGGTGATCGACCGCCCCCAGCGCCCGGCTCGCCCGG
>JANOEW010000176.1:0-2517 GCA_031413475.1 Amaricoccus sp. | reverse complement strand
GCCGCGGGCGTATGTTCAGAAGTTGAAGTCGGCAATGTTGTCCATGGTGAACACGAACGGCGCGCCCAGCAGGATCTCCGATCCGTTGACCACCGCGAGATCGCCGAGCTTGCCGGCCTTCACCGTCGTATCGCCCGGCTTGAGCGTGCCGTCGGCGGTGGCGCGCAGCACAAAGGCGGCGGCGTAACCGAGATCGACCGGGTTCCACAGCACGACCGATTTCACACAATCGCTCTCGACATAGGGTTTCATCGCGTTGGGCGTCGCAAGGCCGACCACGGCGATCGAACCGCACTTGCCGGCCTGGGTCACGGCGTCGGCCGCGGCCGGGGTCGCGACGGAAGTCATGCCGAGGATGCCCTTCAGGTCATCGCCGTACTTGTTGATCAGTGTATTGGCCTGGTTGAAGCTGAGGATGTTGTCCTCCTGCGCCTCGACCGTCTCCAGCCACTTCAGGTTCGGGTGGCAGGCCGCGGCGTAAGCCGCCATCTCGGAGATCCAGCGCGCCTGATTCGGTGTCGTGAAAGTCGAGGTTACGATGGCGAAACTTGCATCTTCTCCGGCTTCGGCGGCGAGCGAGTCGACCATCGTCTTGCCGATGCCGTTGAACTCGGCCTGGTTCACGAACCACTGGCGCGCGTCCGGCTGGGAGTTGGCGTCGTAGCCGACGACGTTGATGCCGGCGGCGAGCGCCTTCTTGAGCACCGGCGCGATCGCGACGGGATCGTTCGCGGCGAACAGGATGCCGTCGACGCCCTTGGTGATGTAGTTGTCGATCAGCGTGATCTGGTCATCGATGTTGGCTTCGACCGGCCCGTCGGTTGTCGCCGTCATGGTGCCCATTTCCGCAGCGGCCTCCGCGATGCCCTTTGAGGTGGCGTCGAAATAGCCGATGCCGATCAGCTTCGGCACGTCGACCACGGTGATCGGCTTGCCGTTGCGGTTGGGCGCGCCGGTCGGAGCGCCCCCGTCGTACGCGACGGCTGCCGCAGCGCCAGGGGCGCCGTCGCAGGCAAGCGGGCTGGTCGGCAGGTCGTCTCCGCCGGTCCAGGCCGACTGGGCCTGCGCCAAACTGGTCGAAAGCGACAGCGCCGTCAGCACCGCCAGGGATTTACGCAGCATGGATCTTCCTCCTGTTGTGCGCATGAGCCCATTCTGCCGGGAACGCCCTGAGCGCGGTTTGCGGTTCATCGGTTTCCGTCCCGGTGAAACAGATTCGAGATCAGAATAGTCAGGATCAGCACCGCGCCGATGAGGACGACGGTGCCGTCACTCTTGACGCCGGCCAGTGACAGGCCGTTCTTGAGCGCTTGGATCAGGATCAGCCCTAGCAGGGTGCCGATGATTGTGCCACGCCCTCCGAAGATCGATGTGCCGCCAAGCACCACCGCGGTGATGGCGTCGAGTTCGATTCCCGTGCCCATGTCCGAGCGTGTCGTCGACACGCGTGACACGAAGATCGCCGCGGCGGTCGCCGCGACGAGGCCGGATGCCGAATAGATCGCGATCTTGGTCCGGTCGACGCTCAGGCCCGAAAAGCGCGCCGCGACCTCGTTGGAGCCGATGGCGTAGGTCGCGCGTCCCCAAGTTGTGTAGCCGAGCACGACCGCAGCGACCGTCGATACGATGCCCAGCAGCCAAAGCTGCGTCGGCACGCCGAGCACCTGGCCTTGACCGAGCACGTAGAACCAGTCGGGATATCCGCGCACCGAGCGGGCCTGAGACACGCCTTCTGCGATACCGCGATAGAGCGCGAGCGTTCCGAGCGTCGCGATCAGCGGCGGCACACCAAAACGCGCGATGATCACGCCGTTCATGAAACCCGCGAAGGCGCCGGCGAACAGTCCGAATCCGATCGCGACCGGCAGCGGCCAGCCTAGGTCCTGCCAGGACACCCCGATGATGATCGCTGTCATACCGAGGATCGAGCCTACCGACAGGTCAATGCCCCCGGTGATGATGACGAATGTCATGATCACGGCTATGAGCCCGACCTCGGTCATCAGCCGACCCTGGTTGAGGAGGTTTTCGAGGGTGAAGAACTTGTCGGACTGGCCGGCAAGCACGGCCAGAGCCAGCACGGCGAGCACGGCGAGGATGGTCTCGTGCCGCAGCAGCTTCCGGAGAGTCATCGCTTGGCGCTCCGCGCCTCGCGCGAGCGGCGCCCCATGTCGACCAGTACGGTGACGAGGATCAGGACACCGATCACCGCCCGCAGCCAATAGGGCGAGACGTTGACGAAGATCATCGCCGAGCCGATCGCGGAGAACAGAATGGCGGCGAGCGACGAGCCGATCACCGTGCCCGTGCCGCCGAGGATCGACACGCCGCCGATAACCGAAGCGGTGATGATAGTCAGCTCGAGATTCGGCGGCACCGTGGACTGGATGATCTTCAGCTGGGTCGCGAACAGCACCGTCGCGAGGCCGGCGACTTTTCCATCCCCATGCTTTCAGCTCGACCGGCTGCTTGCTTCAAGCAACGGCCCGCGCCCGTACTTCGGAAAGCAGCGCAAGC
>JANOEW010000175.1:0-2379 GCA_031413475.1 Amaricoccus sp. | reverse complement strand
CTCGGCGAGCGCGGCGAGCAGGCGCGGCGGGGTCCCGGCGCGGCGCCACAGGCTGTCGACGTCGGGGTAGCCGTTGCCGCGCGCCGCCGAGATCCAGGTCGCGTCGTCCTCGCGCATCGCCTTGATCTGGCGGAAGCCGAGGCGCAGCGCGAGGCCGCCGCGGGCGTCGGGCTCGACGGTGTTGTCCCAGTAGCTGGCGTTGACGCAGACCGGGCGCACCTCGACGCCGTGCTCGCGGGCGTCGCGCACGATCTGGGCGGGGGCGTAGAAGCCCATCGGCTGGGCGTTGAGCAGCGCGCAGGCGAAGACCGCCGGGTGGTGGCGCTTGAGCCAGGCCGAGGCGTAGACCAGCAGCGCGAAGGAGGCGGCGTGGCTCTCGGGGAAGCCGTATTCGCCGAAGCCCTCGATCTGGGAGAAGCAGCGCTCGGCGAAGTCGGGGGGGTAGCCGTTCGCGGCCATGCCCGCCAGGAACCGCTCGCGGAAGGTGTGGATCGTGCCGGTCTTCTTGAAGGTGGCGAGCGCCCGTCGCAGCCGGTCGGCCTCCTCGGGGGTGAACCCAGCGCCGATGATGGCGATCTGCATCGCCTGCTCCTGAAACAGCGGCACGCCGAGGGTCTTGCCGAGCACGGCGCCGAGCGCGTCGGAGGGGAACTCCACTTTCTCCTCGCCGCGGCGGCGGCGCAGGTAGGGGTGGACCATGTCGCCCTGGATCGGGCCGGGGCGGACGATGGCGACCTCGATGACGAGGTCGTAGAAGGTGCGCGGCCGCATCCGGGGCAGGAAATTCATCTGGGCGCGAGATTCGACCTGGAAGACCCCGAGGCTGTCGGCCTTGCACAGCATGTCGTAGACCGCCGGGTCTTCGGGGGGCAGGGTGGCGAGGCTGTAGCGCGTGCCGTGGTGGGCGGCGATCAGGTCGAAGGCCTTGCGGATGGCGGTGAGCATGCCGAGGGCGAGGATGTCGACCTTGAGGATGCCGAGGGCGTCGATGTCGTCCTTGTCCCAGGGGATGATGGTGCGGTCCTCCATCGCCGCGTTCTCGACCGGGGCAAGTTCGTCGAGCCGGCCCTCGGTGATCACGAAGCCGCCGACGTGCTGGCTGAGGTGGCGCGGGAAGCCGATGATCTCGTCGATCATGCGCAGCGTCAGCGCGAGGCGGGGGTCGCTGGCGTCGAGGCCCAGCTCGGCGAGGCGTTCGGTGGGCAGGCTGGCGGCGCCCCAGCCCCAGACCTGGGAGGCGAGCGCGGCGACGGTGTCGCGCGACAGGCCCATGGCGGCGCCGACCTCGCGGATCGCGCGCTTGGAGCGGTAGTGGATCACCGTGGCGCAGAGACCGGCGCGGTGGCGGCCGTAGCGGCGGTAGAGGTACTGGATCACCTCCTCGCGGCGCTCGTGCTCGAAATCGACGTCGATGTCGGGGGGCTCGTCGCGGGCCTCGGAGACGAAGCGTTCGAACACCATGGTGCCGATCTCGGGCGAGACCGAGGTGACGCCGAGCGCGAAGCAGACGACGGAGTTGGCCGCCGAGCCGCGGCCCTGGCAGAGGATGCCTTCGCTGCGCGCGAAGCCGACCACGTCGTTCACCGTCAGGAAATAGGGCGCGTAGTTCAGCCGGCCGATCAGCGCGAGCTCGTGATCGGCCTGGGCCCGCACCGATGCGGACGGCCCGGCGGCGGGGTAGCGCCAGCGCAGGCCCTCGGCGGTGAGGCGGGTCAGGCGGGCCTGGGGGTCTTCGCCGTCCCAGATCTCGCGGGGGTATTCGTAGACCAGCTCGTCGAGCGAGAACGTGCAGCCCTCGGCGATCTCGCCGGCGCGGTGGACCGCCGCCTCGTGGCCGGCGAAGAGGCGCAGCATCTCGGCCTCGGAGCGCAGGCGGCGCTCGGCGTTGGCGAGCGCGGCGCGGCCGATGGCGTCGATGGTGATCTTCTCGCGGATGCAGGTCAGCACGTCGACCAGCCGGCGGCGGGCGGCGTGGTGCATGATCGGCTCGGCCGAGGCGACGAGGCGGAGGCGGAGATCGTCGCCGAGCCGCGCGAGGCAGTCGAAGCGGCCGGCGTCCTGGCCGTCGTAGCGCGGGGCGGCGACGAGGTGCAGGTCGGGCAGCCGTCGGGCGAGCGCGCGGGCGCGGGCGCGCCAGTCCCGGGTGGCGAGGCCTTGCGGCGGGTGCAGGAGCAGGCGCACGCCGGGGCCGAGGTCGTCGAGGTCGGCGGGCTCGAGCCGGCAGTCGCCCTTGGCGGCGCGGAGCGCGCCGCGCGAGAGCGTGCGGCAGAGCCGGGCCCAGCCGGCGCGGTGGACCGCCGCCTCGTGGCCGGCGAAGAGGCGCAGCATCTCGGCCTCGGAGCGCAGGCGGCGCTCGGCGTTGGCGAGCGCGGCGCGGCC
>JANOEW010000174.1:0-2143 GCA_031413475.1 Amaricoccus sp. | reverse complement strand
CGTGCGCCGCTTCTTCACGCGCGACGTCCCGGCCGATCGCGTCGGCAACATGCCGCCGCTGCCGGGCGTCTTTCCCGACTACGACGCGCCGGTCGTCCGGACCGGCGCGGATGGCCGCGAACTCGTCATGGCGCGCTGGGGCATGCCGACCCCGGCGAGGCACCTCGTGGGCCGGCGAACCGACCCCGGCGTAACCAACATCCGGCAGGTTCGCTCGGCGCATTGGCGGCCCTGGCTCGGCCCCGATCACCGCTGCGTGGTCCCGTTCACGTCGTTCGCCGAACACGAAGTCCTGCCCGACGGCAGCCGGCCCCCGGTCTGGTTCGCGCTGGGCGAGGACCGCCCGCTCGGCTTCTTCGCCGGCGTCTGGACGCGCTGGACCTCGGTGCGCAAGATCAGGCAGGGCGAGGTCACGGCCGACCTGTTCGGCATCCTGACCACCGAGCCGAACGCCGAGGTGGCCGCGGTCCACCCCAAGGCGATGCCGGTCATTCTGACGCTCGAGGACGATGTCGAACGCTGGCTGACGGCGCCTGCGGCCGAGGCCCTGCGGCTGCAGCGGCCGCTGCCGGACGGGGCGCTGCGGATCGTGGCGCGCGGCGCCAAGGAGGACCCGGCGCAGACGACGTCGGCCGCGTCCTCGTGACTGGCGCGGTCGCAAGCAAGCGCGGGCGTCAGCGGTAGAAGACGTTGCCGCCGATCTCGCCCACACGCGGGCGCGAGGTGAACCAGCCCGGCCGCGCGGCCGCGGAGTGAAAGAACAGCGCGCCGCGGGTCGGGTCGGGCGCGCCCGACAGCACCGCCGCCGCCGCGCGTTCGGCGTGGCCGCGCTTGGTCGCGTCGTTCAGCGCCAGCGACCGACCGGAACAACGATACGAGAACTGGCAGCCGTCGCGCACGACGCCGCAGACCGTGCGCGGGAACCGCGGGTCGCCGGCGCGGTTGAGCACCACGTGCGCCACCGCCACCTGCGACTCGGCCGCGCCGGTCGCCTCGAAGTAGATCGCCTCGGCGAGACAGGCGCGATCGGCCTGGGAGGCCACCTGCGCCGCCTCGGTGGCTGGCGAAACCTGGGCGCGGGACGCGACGGGCTCGGTCGCCTGGGTGCAGTTGGCGAGCGCAAGCAGGGCGCAGAGGGCGGCGAGGGGCCTGGCAAGGACGCGCACGGGCGGGCTCCATGTCGGTTTCATGAAGCGACAACCTGCCATGCTGCGGCGCAGCAGGTCGAGAGGCCTTTGAAATGCGAGCGGATTTCCGCCGGACCCGTTAACGGGCGCTTACCCGCGCCGCGCCGCGCACCCCCCTCGGGGTTGCTGCGGTCCGTCCGCGCTCAGCCGGGATAGAGCCCGGCGATGCGCGCCCGCAGCCGCACCAGCGCCAGCACCGCGTCGATGGTCGGGGTCGGGATCCTGGTCAGCCGGCCGAGTTCCTGCACAGCGGTGACCAGCGCGTCGATCTCCATCGGCCGGCCCGCCTCGAGATCCTGCAGCATCGAGGTCCGGTGCGCCCCCACCGCCGCGCCGCCGTCGATGCGACGGTCGACGTCGATGGGAAACCGCACCCCCAGCGCCTCGGCGATCGCCTGAGCCTCCAGCATCATGTCCCGGGCGAGCTTGCGCGTGCCGGGATCGGCGCACAGCGTGTCGAGCGTGGCGAGGGTCAGCGCCGAGATCGGGTTGAACGACAGATTCCCCCACAGCTTCACCCAGATCTCGTCGCGGATCTTCGGCCGCACCGGCGCCCTGAGCCCGGCCGCGGTCAACGCTGCCGCGAGCCGGGTCGCGCGCCCGGATTTTCGGCCGGTCGGCTCGCCGAGCGAAAAGCGGTCGCCCTCTACGTGGCGAATCACCCCCGGCGCCGCGACCTCGACCGCGGGGTAGACGACGCAGCCGAGCATCCGCTCCGGCCCGAAACCGGTCCATTGCACGTCGCCCGGATCCACCGAAGCCAGCCGCGTGTTCGCGAGAGCCCCCTCGATCCCGTAGAAATACCACCACGGCACGCCGTTCACCGCGCTGACGATCGTGGTCGCCGGTCCAAGTAGCGACCTTATCGCCGGCGCCGCGGCCGGCACCGAATGCGCCTTGAGGGTGATGACGACATAGTCCTGCGGACCGAGCGTCGACGGGTCGTCGGACACGGC
>JANOEW010000173.1:0-3687 GCA_031413475.1 Amaricoccus sp. | reverse complement strand
CTGCACGATGCGCGCAAGTCCGGCTCCGATGCCGTAGTAGGTCGATCCCTTTCCCTCGACGATCGTATAGGCGATGTTGCGGGTCTGGCTGTCGATCTCGGCGCGGACCGCGTCGGTGATCGGCGCTCCGACCTGGGCGGCGAACTCGAAAATCGGGATCGACGCCGCCTTGGCGCAGGACCAGGCCAGCACCTGGCTGTCGCCGTGCTCGCCGAGCACAAAGGCGTGCATCGAGCGCGGCGCGATGCCGAGATGCGTTCCGAGCAGGCTGCGGAACCGCGCGGTGTCGAGAATGGTGCCCGAGCCGATGACCCGGTGCGCGGGCAGGCCGGAGATCAACTGGGTGATCTGGGTCATGACGTCCACGGGGTTCGAGGCGATCAGCAGGATCGCCTCGGGGCAGACCCGCATGATCTCGCCCACCACCGCCCGGAAGACCTCCGCGTTGCGCCCCAGCAGGTCGACCCGCGTCTCGTCGGGGCGCTGCGCCACGCCGGCGGCGATGATGACCACCCCGGCCCCCTTCAGCGCGTCGTAGTCGCCCGAGGTCACCACGGTGCCCGAGCCGAACGGCATGGCGTGTGCGATGTCGAGCGCGTGCGCCATGGCCAGCGCCGGGAAGTGATCGACCAGCACCACCTCGCTCGCCACGCCGCGCAGCCCGATTGCGTAGGCCGCCGCGCTGCCGACCATGCCCGACCCGACGATCCCGACCTTCATGCCCGTCCCCCCTGCGCCGCGACCGCCGCAGCTTTGCCGTCAGCCTTACCCGGCCCGCGCGATTCGCCCAAGGGCGCAGGTGCGCCCCAGCGCAAGTCCGCGCCCTGCAGGATCGAAACGCTCGGGCGCAGCCGTCGCGTCCCGTAGCTGTGGAGAAATCCGGGCCTGGCCAAGGCGCCAGGCAGCGCCCATACGGCCGGAGACAAGGCATCCGCCCAGCCGCCGGCTGGACGGCTACGGTGGTGCAAAACGATCAGACGACTGACGCTCAGCCGTTGGCAAATATGCCGCCGCCGGCGGCGGCGCTCAGCGCCATGGGCAGTTCAGCGGCAGCCTGTGCCCGGATTTCCGCGATCCTGGACTGTGCCGCGTTTGCCGTGGCTTCATCCGCGTATTCGGTCACCACACTGAAGCTCAGGTCACCGGTCCGGATCATCTGCACCCGCGAAGCGCCCACCGACATGATGAGCGGGACGAACTTGTCCCGCGCAACCGCTTCGAGTTCATCGTTCCATTCGGTCGTCGTCCAGTTCGAGATTGTCGCGTAAGACATCGGTTCCCCCCATAGAGACGCATTCGTAGTTCACATTTTGCATGCTTTCTCACAAACCCATAGCACGTTCGCAACAGATCTTGGTTTCGGGTTGCCGTGAGGCCGCCCGGTCATCGCGTCGCCCCCGCCCCGTCGGCGAAGCTGCCGATCCCGGTGAAGAACGTCTTCGCCGCTGGCGCCCAGGCACGCACGTAGGCGTCGGTGAACGCCAGCCGCTCGCCCGGCACGACCAGATAGGCCCCCGCGTTGGCGGGAATCCCGCCCTCCGGCCCGCGCATCGTCATCGCGAAGGCGCCGCCGGGCGCACGTCGGCCACGACATCGTGCGTGGCCAGGGGGCCGGCGTGAACCAGCGCTGCGAGAAGCCCGCCTCGGCGTAGCGGGTGACGCGCCCGACGCCCGAGCCGCCGATCAGCCCGGCATACAGTGTGGCTTCTTAGGCGACGCCGTCGAACCACAGATACGGGATGATCCTCTGCATGATCCCCTCCGGCTCAGGCTTCGACGATCGGGACGAAGCCGCCGTAGATCATCCGCTTGCCGTCGAACGGCATCGTGGACATGTCGCTCGGCATCCGCGGGTCGGCCATGACCTTGGCCCAACCGGCGTCGCGGGCCTCCTTCGAGGGCCAGGTCACCCACGAGAACACCACCGCCTCGTCGTCCTCGCGCCTCACCGCCATGCTGAACGAGGTGAGCTTGCCCTCGGGCACGTCGTCGCCCCAGGCTTCGACGACGCTGAGCGCGCCGTGGTCCTTGAAGATCACCGCCGCATCCTCGGCATGCTTGCGGTAGGCCTCGCGGTTGGCGGTCTTCACCGCGCACACGAATCCGTCGACATAGCTCATGGCGTCTCTCCTTCGGCGCGGGGCTCATGGGGCAGGGTTGCGATGTGGGGCATGGGGTCCTCCGTCAGGTCGGGCGTGAACAGAAACCCGAGGTAGCGGGTCAGATGGTCGACCGCGTCGGTCGCGGCGGCGGGATCGCCGCTCGCCTTCGCCAGAATGAAGCCGCCCTGCAGCACCGCCTGGACGAACAGCGCGACGCTCTCGGGCGCGATGTCCGGGCGGCCCGCCGCCTCGAGCGCGGCGGCGATGTCCGGCGCCAGCCGCATCGCATGATCGACGATGCCGGCCTCGCAGGCGGCCCGGATCGCCGGCGAGCTGGCGTAGGTCTCCTGCACCATGGTCCCGAGCAGGCAGGTGAACGCGGCGAACTCGCCGCCGATGATCGCCCGGCGCAGCGCGACGTAGCCGAGCACACGTTCGGCCGGGCCGGGCAGCGCGCTCCAGGCCGCCTCGTAGAGCCCGTCCGCCATGACCCCGAAATGCGCCGCCGCGGCGACGGCCAGCGCCTCCTTGGAGCGAAAGTGGTGGAAGAATGCGCCCTTGGTCACGCCCGCCGCCCGGCACAGCTCGTCGACCGAGGTCGCCGCATAGCCCTGGGCGCGGATCACCCCGAGCGCCGCGTCGAGCAGCTTCGTGCGGGCGTCCGTGCGCGGCGCGGGATGAGTCGAAACCATCGCGTATCAGACCAACCGGTCGGTATGTTGACAAGTCCGAAATCGACCTTCCGCCGGCCGCGCCGGCGGCTTCCAGACGGATGGCGTCGCCAAAAAGGCGACCGAATCCTGCAGAAAGACTCCGCGGGCCGGCCGACCACGGCTAGTGTCGCCGCGTTTCCGGCAAGCGAGGGAGAACCCGATGGTCGACTACGTGCTGCCCCACACCATTCCGCAGGAGGACGAGCGACTGACGCTGATGTCGCGGATGCTCGACCCGCAGGTGTTCTTCCGGCTGGAGCAGCTCGGCGTTGCCAAGGGCTGGCGCTGCCTCGAGGTCGGCGCCGGCAACGGCAGCGTCTCGCACTGGCTGGCCGGACGGGTCGGGCCCGAGGGCCACGTCGTGGCCAGCGACATCGACACGCGCTTTCTCGACCGGCTGTCGCTGCCGAACCTCGAGGTGCGGCGGATCGACGTCACCCGCGATCCGCTCGGCGAGGGCTTCGATCTGGTGTGCGGCCGGGCGCTGCTCCACCACGTCCCGCAGCGGATCGACGTGCTCGGCAGGCTTGCGGCCGCGGTGCGGCCGGGCGGCTGCATCCTGCTCGAAGAGCCCGATTTCCACTCCGTGCTGGCGTCCGACAGCGCCGTCATGCGCGACTTCTGGCAGGGCTACCTCGCCTGGGCCGCCGACCACGGGATCGACTACTTCGTCGGCCACCGCCTCGCCCCGCTGCTCGCCGACCTCGGCCTCCGGCAGATCGCCGTTCATGGCGAGACCATTCTCTTCAACGGCGGATCGCTTCCGGCTCGCTATCTGAAGCTCACGATGCAGGAACTTGAGAAATCGCTGCTGGGGTCGGGCCTGATCGGGCAGTCGGACTGGACCGAATCCATGGCCCTGTTCGACAACG
>JANOEW010000172.1:0-3784 GCA_031413475.1 Amaricoccus sp. | reverse complement strand
CTCCATGTAGCAACACCCGACGGAACTGGGAAGATCGATTTCACGCCACCGTACCGACGCGCTACGATTCACGAGCTGATCGCCGAGCGGATCGGCCGTCGCGCATCACCCCGTCCTTGAGGTACCAGCGCTCGGCGCCGCGTGGTGCGCCGACCTGCATCTCCTCCTCGCGGTCCCACATGAACTTCACCGGCCGCCCGGTCAGCATGGCACCGAGCACCGCGAGCGGTTCGTGGATGCTGTCCACCTTGCCGCCGAAGCCGCCGCCTACCGTGCCGCCGATGAAGTGCAGCCGGCTTGAGGGTACTTCGAGCGTCTTGGAGGCTGTGGCGAGCGAGAAGAACAGCGCCTGCGTCGAGGTGTGGCAGACAAAGCGGCCGTTCTGCTCGGGGGCTGCGATGGCGCCGCAGGTTTCGATCGGCGCCTGTTCGATGGGCGACATCTGGTAGCGCCCCTCCACGATCACATCGGCCTGCCGGAAGGCGGCCTCCGCGTCGCCGAAGCGCAGCTTCTGGCGGTCGTACTTGCCGTGATAGACGAACCTGTTGGTTGGGTAGATGTCGAGCACGACCGGCGCGCCGGGCTTCACCGCCTCCTCCACGTCGAGGACATGCGGCAGCATCTCCCACTCGACCCGGATCGCCGCTGCCGCGTCGCGCGCCCGCCCGTCGCTGGTCGCGATCACCGCCGCCACCGGCTCGCCACGATAGCGCACGCGATCGGTCGAGAGCAGCGGCTCATCGTCGATGCCGAAATCGAGCAGCGAGAGCAGCGTGTTGAGGTTGCGCGGAACGTCCTTGCCGGTCAGCACGCGCACCACACCGGGCATCCGCTCGGCCGCCGAAGCATCGATGCGCCGGATGCGCGCCGCATGATGCGGCGACCGCGCACAGCGCATGTGCAGAAGGCCTTCGAACAGGTGGTCGTCGTAGAAGGGCGAGCGGCCGGTGACGTGGCCGGTGATGTCCTGCCGGCGCGTCGGCTTGCCGATCTCGTTCAGGTCGTCGTTGCGTTCATCGGCGAAATACTCCTTGCGGAAGTCGATCATCGGCTGGTCGGTCAGGGTTCCGCTCATGTCCGAGTCCTTCCTTCGGCGACGTCGAGGATCGCCGCGATGATTGGCTCATAGCCCGTACAGCGGCAGAGGTTGCCAGCGATCGCCTCGATGATCTCCGCGCGGCTTGGCCTGGGATTCCGGTCGAGCAACGCCTTGGCGCTCATCAGCATGCCCGGTGTGCAATAGCCGCACTGGGCGGCGAAACGCTCCATGAACGCCTCCTGGAGTGGATGCATCATCGGTTGGGCCAGGCCGGCGGCGGTCTCGACGCGTCGTCCCTGGATCGTCTCGGCCAGCACCAGGCAGCCCAGATGCGGCTCGCCGTCCACCAGCACCGTGCAGGCGCCGCAGGCGCCCTGGCCGCAGCCGTATTTCGGCGACAGGTCGCCAACGCCGCGGCGCAGGAAATCGAGCAGGTTCTCGCCATCCTCGGTGAAGGCGGCCTTGGCCTCGCCGTTGAGCGAGAAGGTGACGGGCTTCAGCGCCATGTCAAAGCATCCGCTCCAGCAGCCGCCTGAGATGCACGCCGGCCACCTCCCGCCGGTACCAGGCGGAGGCGAGCGCGTCGGTCGGTGGATCGAGGCCCTCGACCGCGGCCGCGGCGGCGCGCGCGATCACGCCGGTGTCGAGCGACGCACCTTCCAGGATGCGCTCGGCCGATTGCGCCCGCAGCGGCGTCGGCCCCATGGCGCCGAAGGCGATGCGCACGCCGCGCAGGCGGCCGCCGTCACGCGGCAGGTGTGCGGCGATCGACAGCACCGACACACCCTTCGGCTTCACCCGGCTGACCTTGAGGAACCCGAAGGCGCGCGCCTCACGCGGCCGCGGCACCTGCACCGCCGCGACGAGCCCGGAGCGATCCCGATCCCGCAGGAACTCCTCGATCGGCCGCTGCGCGCCGCTGACCATGACGACGCGCGCGCCGAGGGCGAGAAGTGCTGTCGTCAGGTCGCCGTAGGGATGTGCCGCGAACAGATTGCCGCCGACCGTCGCCATGACGCGCACCTGCGGCCCACCGACCGCGCGGGCGACCGGATGCAGGTGCGTGAGTTCCCGCTCCGCCAGGATCATCGCCATGGTGACGCCGGCGCCAATCTCGACGCTGTCGAGCGACGGCCTGATCTGCCGCAGCGCCGGGTCGCTCGTTCGCAGGATGCGGCCCTGGAGGGCGCCGGCGTTTACCTCGCGCATGACCAGCGTGCCGCCGCCGAGATAGGTTCCGTCAGACCCCAGCGCCCGTTGCGTTTCCCCAAGTGTCGGATGGCTTTCGACCAGCACGGCCATCACCCGATTTCCTTCGCCAGATGAGCGCGGATCGCGTCGAACCCGCCCTGATAGATGTCTTCGCCGACCATGCGGGCGAGTTCGGCCTCGCGGCCAGCCGGCGTGTCGAAACGGCTCTCCCAACGCCAGAACGTCCGGTCGCCATCGGTTACCGGCGCGAGCCGAACATGGGCGACGTAGTTGAACAGCGGGATCGGCGTGTCGAGCAGGCAGTAGCTATAGGCGAGATCGGCGTCGGAAAGCGTCAGCAGGCGCTCGCGCAGTTCCGATCCGTCGCGCAGCCGGAAACGGCGCACGCAGCCGACCCGATCGGCGGTCCAGCCGCGCTCCACCTGGCTCTCCGCCACCGGCGGATGCCACTTGTCGTGGCCGTTGAAGTCACGCAGCACGCCCCAAACCGCCTCCACCGGCGCGTCGATGACGGTGCTCTTGACCACCTGCGGCACGTTCAGGACGCCATCTGGCGCTTCAGCGCCAGGAAGCCCGCGAGGAACACATTCTGCCCGATATTGCTCACGAGGTCGTCGGTAACCTCCGGCGCGCAGTCGAACTCGGCCGACCATTCCACGAAGGCGCGGTCGCCATCGGTGATCGGCGTCAGCCGCAGCGTCGCGATGTAGTTGGTCAGCGGCATCGGGCTTTCGAGGATCGAGTAAGTGCAGAAATACTCGTAGTCGGACAGCGCCAGCAGTTGTTCCCGCAGGCGGTCGCCGTTTTGCAGGCGGAAGTCGCGCACGCAGCCGACCCGGTCCGACGGCTCGCCATTCTCGATCCGGCTCTCGCGCACCGCCGGCAACCAGCGCGGCAGCGCGTTGAAGTCGCGCACCTTCTCCCATATCCGGGCGACCGGCGCATCGATGACGGAGCTGACATAGACCCGCGCCATCACTTGTCCTCGCGCTTGGGCGCCTTGCGCGCGACTTCGGCGACGCGCTGAAGGTCAGAGGCTTCGCGGATCAGCCCGCCCTGCTTGGTAAGGTTGCCGCCCTCGATCCCGATGTCGCTCAGCAGGCTGTCGATCAGCGGCGCCTGCACGCGGTAGCGCAGCGCCGAATTGATCACCTCGTCGGTCGGCGAGCCCTCGCGCGATCCGTCGCCACCCGTGATCCCGCTGAGCTGCAGAATCCGGATGTCATGGATTTTCTCCAGCGGCTTGACGCTGGCCGCCACGATCCCCTCGACATGTTCGAGCAGCTTGCGGCGGAACAGGGAGTGGCGTGCCTCGTCGGTAAGGATGTTCTCGGCCTCGTTGAGCAGCTTCTGGGCCTCGGCCTCCACAGTCGCGCGCAGCTTCTCTGCCTCGGCGGCGAAACGCGCCTCGGCGGCTGCCTTCTCGGCGATCAAGACGTCCACCGACTTGCGACGGTTGGCGATCTCGACCTCGCGAACGGTCCGCACGTTCTCCTCGGCGGTGGCGGCAAGCGCGCGGGCGTGATCCGCCTC
>JANOEW010000171.1:0-7788 GCA_031413475.1 Amaricoccus sp. | reverse complement strand
GCGCCTGCCAGCGCCAGACGCAGGGCTTGGACTTGCCCGTCCGGCGCATGATCTCGGCGGTCCCGAGGCCGTCCGCGGTCGCCAGAATGATCCCGGCCCGCCACACGTGCTTCTGCGGGCTGTTCCGATCCGCGACGACCGCTTCCAAACGGGCACGGTCCGCGGTACTTACCTCGATGGTGATGTCTTTGCGCATCCACCGAGACTCGCACAGGGCGCCAGCCGTGGGAATCCTTCGTCAGGTTCTATCCACTAGCTCGTGCCGGGTATGAGGCGTCAGGCGGCCTCGGCGAAGAAGGTGACGCGGTTGCGGCCGGTGTCCTTGGCCCGGTAGAGCGCGCTGTCGGAGCGCTTGATGATCGCCTCGGCGTCGGTGTCGGCGGGCCCCGCGATCGCGACCCCGATCGAGACCGTGACATGGATCGGCTCCGACGCCGCGGGCACGACGAAGGCGGCGTCTTCGACCGCCCGGCGGATGCGCTCGGCGGCCTGACCCGCGGCGGCGTGGTCGATGTCGGGCATGGCGACGAAGAACTCCTCGCCGCCGAAGCGCGCAACGAGGTCGACGCCGCGGATGTTCTCCTGCAAGCGGCGCGAGAACTCTTTCAGCACCGCGTCGCCGGCGTCATGGCCGAAGCGGTCGTTGATCGCCTTGAACTTGTCGAGGTCCATCATCATCACCGCAAACACGCCGTTCGTCTCGCGCGCCCGCTCCATGACGCGGAGCAGATGCTGGGCGGCGTAGCGGCGGTTGTAGATGCCGGTCAGCGGGTCGATCACCGCGAGCTTCAGCCCGTTGCGCACATTGGTCCGCAGCCGATCCGAGTAGCGCTTGCGCCGCAACTGCGAGCGGATGCGCACGATCAGCTCGTTCACGTCGAAGGGCGCCTCGATGTAGTCCGAGGCGCCGAGGTCGAGCCCCTTGGCGGCGGTCTGCACGTCGCCCGCCTCGACCACCAGGATGACCGCCGACTGCCGGGTCTCGGGGCGAGCGCGCAGCGCCGAGACCAGCCGCAGCCCGTCGCCGCCCTCCATCAGGCTCTGGTGCACCACGAAGCAGTCCGGCAGCTCGAGCCGCGCGAGGTTCAGCGCCTCGCGCTCGGAGTAGGTGACGATGGTCGAGAGGTTCAGCCTGCCCTCGAGTTCGACCGCCCAGGCCGCGCCCGCGGTGAGCGACGGCGGCGCGAGCAGGATCGATCCGCCCGCCTCGAGGTCGATCTCCTGCTCGGAAACGAAATCGGTGAGGCCGAGCTCCCGCGAGGTCAGGTCGCGCAGGCGCAGCTCGTCGAACATCATCTTCATCCGCATCAGGTTGCGGACCCGCGCAAACAGGGCGAGATCGTTGAAGGGCTTGGAGAGAAAGTCGTCCGCCCCGGCCTCGAGTCCGCGGATGCGCTCCTCGGGCGTATCGAGCGCGGTCACCATGATCACGGGGATGTGCGCGGTCTCCTCGGCGGCCTTGAGCCGGGCGCAGACCGCGAAGCCGTCGATGTCGGGCATCATCACGTCGAGCATCACCATGTCCGGCTGCTCGCGCCGCGCCATTTCCAGGGCTTGACGACCGTTCTCGGCGACGGCTACGTCGTAGTAGGCCGAGGACAGCTTCGCACGCAGGAGCAGGCGGTTCGTCGCGACGTCGTCGACCACAAGAACCCGACCCGACATCCGCACCCTCCCTGTGGAGCGCTTATCTCTTGCGTCCCTGAGCTGTCGCGAACCCTGGCGGAAACAGATTAACGAATGATGTAGCGGGCCTTTCCGAGGCGCCGGCGACGCGGAGACGCCTGAGAATGAAACAGGAACAGGCAGTCGAACTCGCGCAGGCGGCGCTGGTCTGGCTGGCCGCCCGGCCGGACCTGCTCGGGGCCTTTCTGGCCATGACCGGCGCAGGACCGGCCGAGGTCCGGGCGCGGGCGGCCGACCCGGAGTTTCTGGGCTTCGTGCTCGACCACCTGCTGCAATCCGACGCGCTGGTGACGGCGTTCGCGGCCGATGCCGGGGTGAAGCCCGACCAGCCGGCCCGTGCCCGCGCCGCCCTGCCCGGCGGCTACGCGCCCGACTGGACCTGAGGTCCGAGCCCCGCCAGCGCGGCGCGCAGCGGGGCCGGGACCGGAACCGGGCGCCGGGAGCCACGGTCGACGCAGACGTGGACGAACCGCGCGGTCGCCGCCGCCGTCGCCGCACCGGGGCGGAACAGCCCGACGCCGTAGGCGATCGAGCTCGACCCGAGCCGGTCGAGCCGCAGCCCCGCCTCGACGGGTTCGGGAAACCCGAGTTCGGCGTGGAAGACGCAGCCGGTCTCGGCGACCAGGCAGATCACCGGCCCGCCCGGCACCCCCAACCCGCCGCTGCGGATCAGCCAGCCGTTTACAACCGTGTCGACGTATTCGTAGAAGACCGCGTTGTTCATGTGGCCGTAGACGTCGTTGTCGCGCCAGCGCGAGGTGAAGGTGTCGAAATGCGGATAGGCGGCGCGGGTCGGGGGCGTGCGGGTCATCGGGGCGTCCTGCGAGGTCGGGCGAGCCTAGCGCGCGGAGGCCGGGGTGCAAGCGCGTGAACCGCTGCGCGGGCTGGTGTTCGACAAGGACGGCACGCTGTTCGACTTTCACGCCACCTGGGGTGTCTGGTGCGGCGCCTTCATCGCCGAGCTTGCCGCCGGCGACGCGGGCCGCGCCCGCGCGCTGGCCGACGGGCTCGAGTTCGACCTCGCCACCGGTCGCTTCGCGCCAGCTAGCCCGGTCATCGCCGGGACCATGGAGGTGGTGATCGACGCCGTGCTGCGCGCCCTGCCCCGGCTCGACGAGGCGTGGTTGCGCCGGAACGTGCTGGTGTCGACCGCGTCGGCCACGCAGGTCGAGGCGACGCCGCTGCGGCCGCTGCTCGACCGGTTGCTCGGAGCCGGCCTCACGCTCGGGCTTGCCACCAACGACGCCGAGGCGCCGGCGCGGGCGCATCTCGACCGGGCGGGGGTGCTCGACCGGTTCGCCTTCGTCGCCGGCTACGACAGCGGCCACGGCGCGAAACCCGGACCCGGCATGCTCCTGGCCTTCTGCCGCGCGACCGGCCTGGCGCCGGCCGCCTGCGCCATGATCGGCGACAGCGCCCACGACCTCGCCAGCGGTCGCGCCGCCGGCATGGCGACGGTCGCGGTGCTGACCGGCCCCGCGGGCACCGACGAGCTCGCGCCCTGGGCCGACGAGATCCTGCCCGACATCGGCAGCCTGCCTGCCTGGCTCGACCTCGGCGCCTGACGCCAGCCTGTGCCGCCCCGCACGCGTTCGACGAGGTCAAGCTATTGAAGTCAATGCATTCACGGCGCGCGCCAGAAACCTGCGGGGCCCGTACGCGCCTCGTCGCCGCGTCGTGCCCTCGGGTGCCACGCCCCTACTACTTCCCCCTGATTTCATATGGGCATGAAACCCTATCGGGCAGGCGCCAGGGGCCCCGCCAACAGGCGGGGAGAACAAGACTCGCGGCCAAAGGGCCGCTCAATGGTCTTCGCTTCCCTGCCGGGCGAGCCTCGGCTCGCCCGAGCGCCGGCCGAGCGGGAGCCCTTGTGGCTCCCCGAGGGCGGCGCTTCCCCTTCCGGCGTCGCGTCGCCCGCGAACTGACCTCAATCTCCGGCTTCCGGGCGCCGCGTAGACAGCCCGTTGTCCGCAGCGATCATGTCGGCGGCCTTCTCGGCGATCATGATCGTCGGGGCGTTGGTGTTCGACGAGTTGACGAACGGCATCACCGAACTGTCGCAGACCCGCAGGTTCTCGATCCCCTTGAGCCGCAGCCGCGGCGTCACCACGGCGGTCGGGTCGTCCTCGGCGCCCATCTTGCAGGTTCCGACCGGGTGGTAGTCGGTCTTGGCGTGCTTGCAGGCGTAGGCGATGATGTCGTCGTCGGTCCGAGCCGCGGCGCCGGGATGCGCCTCAGCCTTGATGAACGCGCGGAATGCCGGCTGCGCCATGATCGTCCGCGCCAGCCGGAAGCCCGCGATCGAGATCTTCATGTCGTAGGGGTCGCCCCAGTAATTCGGGTCGATCAGCGGCTTCGCCATCGGGTCGGCCGACGCGAGCCGCACCGACCCGCGTGACCGCGGCCGCAGGAAGGCGGAATTGAGCGTCACGCCGTTGCGCACCGGCGCCAGCCCGTGCTCGAGCCCCGACCCCGGCAGGAAGTGGAACTGGATGTCCGGCGCCGGCGCGGCCGCGTCGGCGCGCCAGAACCCGCCGCCATCGCAGATGTTCGAGGCGAGCACGCCGGTCCCGAACGCCAGGTACTGCAGGCCCGCCGCCGCCGCCATGTGCCACGGCTTGTAGCGGTCGAAGGACTGCTCGCCCGAGCACTCCGAGACGACGAAGAGGTCCATGTGGTCGTGCAGGTTCTCGCCGACGAACGGGGCGTCGAGCACCGGCGCGACCCCCACCGCCCGCAGATGCGCGGCCGGCCCGATCCCGGAATGCAGCAGCACCCGCGGGCTGCCGATCGCGCCGGCCGTCACCAGCACCTCGCGCCCCGCCTCGATGCGCCGGCCGCCGACGTGGACCGCGGCGGCGCGGCCGCCCACGATCTCGATCCGCTCCACGTGCGCCCCGGTCCGCACGGTCAGCGCCGGGTTGTTCGCCACCGGGCGCAGGTAACACACCGGGGCCGAGCTGCGCCGGCCGCCTCGGTTCGTCACCTGATAGAACCCGAGCCCGGCCTGCTCGGCCCCGTTGAAGTCCGGATTGAACGGCATGCCCGCCTGCTGCCCCGCCCGCACGAAGGCTTGCGTCAGCTTGTGCGGGACCACGTCCGAGACACACAGCGGCCCACCCTGGCCGTGGTAGGCGTCGGCGTAGCGGCTGTTGTCCTCGGCCTTGAGGAAATACGGCAGCACCTCGGCGTAGCTCCAGCCGTCGCAGCCGTGCGCGGCCCAGTTGTCGTAGTCCCAGGCGTTGCCGCGGGTGTAGAGTTGCGCGTTGATCGAGGAGCCGCCGCCGAGCACGCGCGCCTGCGGATACCACACCGCCTTGCCGCCCAGTCCCCGCTGCGGGACCGTCGCGTAGCCCCAGCTGTGCGCGGGCCCGGTCAGTCTGGTGAAGCCGGCGGGAACATGGATCAGCGGGTTGCGGTCCGGCGGCCCGGCCTCGAGCAGCAGCACGGTGGCGTTGCCGGTGTCGACCAGCCGCCGTGCCAGCACGCAGCCGGCGGGGCCACCGCCGACGATGACGAAATCGTGCTTATCGGCCATCTGCCGGCGACCGCCGCCGCTCAGGCCACCCGCATCTCGGACTTCGGGTCGAAGGCCACCGCCTTCTCCATGTTGATCGCGAAGGGAAACCGCTCGCCCGCCCGCACCGGCACGTCGGCGCGGAACCGACCGGTCACGTCCTTGCCGCCCATGTGGCTGACGACGAAGGTGTCCGACCCCGCGGGCTCGGTCACCTCGACCGGGGCCTCGATCACGTGGATCGAGCGGGAATTGCGGTCGGCGCTGTCGCGGTCGGTGATCGCCTCGGGGCGGATGCCGAGCACGATCTCGCGGCCCTCGAGTCCGACCGCCTTGCCCGGCGCGAACGGCAGCTGCGCCGTGCTGCCGTCGCCGAGCCTGATCTCGGCGACCGGCACGCCGTTGGCGCCGACCACCTTCGCCGGGAACAGGTTCATCGACGGTGAGCCCATGAAACCCGCCACGAACATGTTCGCCGGATTGTCGTAGATCTCCTTCGGCGTGCCGAGCTGCTGGACGTAGCCGCCGAACATCACCGCGATCCGGGTCGACAGCGTCAGCGCCTCGATCTGGTCGTGGGTCACGTAGACGATCGTGGTCTTGAGCTTCTGGTGCAGCTTCTTGATCTCGGTGCGCATGTCGACGCGCAGCTTGGCGTCGAGGTTCGACAACGGCTCGTCGAACAGGAACACGTCCGGCTGGCGCACCAGCGCCCGGCCCATCGCCACGCGCTGGCGCTGGCCGCCCGAAAGCTGACCGGGTTTGCGGTCGAGCAGATGGGTGATCTGCAGCAGTTCCGCCACGCCCTTGACCGCCTTGTCGCGCTCGGGTTTGGGGACGCCGTGCATCTCCATGCCGAAGGCCATGTTCTGCGCGACGTTCATGTTCGGGTAGAGCGCGTAGGACTTGAACACCATGGCGTTGTTGCGCTCGGCCGGGCGCACGCCGTTCATGTTGCGGCCCTTGATGACGATCTCGCCCGACGTGATCTCCTCGAGCCCGGCGATCATGTTCAGCAGCGTGGACTTGCCGCAGCCGGAGGGGCCGACCAGCACGAGGAACTCGCCCTCCTCGATCGAGATGTCGGTCTCGTGCAGGATCTTGACCGAGCCGTAGGACTTGGTCGCCCGGTTGATGTCGAGGAAACCCATTCCGCTATCCCTTCACGCTTCCCGCCATCAGCCCGCGCACGAAGTAGCGGCCCGCAACGATGTAGACCAAGAGCGTCGGCAGCGCCGCCATGATCGCGCCGGCGAAGTGCACGTTGTATTCCTTCACGCCGGTCGAGGACTGCACTAGGTTGTTGAGCGCGACGGTCATCGGCTGGCTGTCGAAGTCGGAGAACGAGGCGCCGAACAGGAAGTCGTTCCAGATGTTGGTAAACTGCCAGATCACGCAGACCACCGCGATCGGCCCCGACGACGGCAGCATGATCCGTCGGAAGATGGTGAAGAACCCGGCGCCGTCGATCATCGCCGCGCGCACCAGCTCGGTCGGGAACTGGGCGTAGTAGTTGCGGAAGTAGAGCGTCGAGAAGCCGATGCCGTAGACAAGGTGGACGAAGACCAGCCCCGGCACGCTGCCCGCCAGCCCGAGCAGTCCGAGCACGCGCGCCATCGGGATCAGCACCATCTGGAACGGGATGAAGCAGCCGAACAGCATCAGGCCGAAGATCAGCGTATCGCCGCGGAACCGCCACTTGGTCAGCACGTAGCCGTTGAGCGCCCCGAGCACGGTCGAGATCGCGACGGCGGGAACCACCATCAGGATCGAGTTGAGGAAGTACGGCCGCAGGCCGGTGGCGGCGACGCCGATCTGCGCGGTCGACCAGGCCGAGCCCCAGGGGGCGAGGGTCCATTGGCGCGGCAGCGACATCATCCCGCCGGCCTGGATCTCGGACAACGGCTTGAGCGAGTTGACCAGCATCACGTAGAGCGGCAGCAGGTAGTAGAGGCAGAAGATCGCCAGCGCGCAATAGATCAGGAAGCGCGTTCCGCGGCCGGTGCGGATCACCTGCGCCGATCCGGCCGAGCCCTTGGGCGCCTTCGGCAGGCGGATCGCGGCGACGGTGGCTTCGGCTTCGGGCGAGGCGGCCATCACTTCTTCTCCCGCAGCTCGGACCAGAGATAGGGCACGATGATCGCGCCGATCATCATCAGCATGATCGTGGCCGAAGCGGCGCCGATGCCCATCTGGTTGCGGGTGAAGGTGTAGGAATACATGAAGGTCGCGGGCAGTTCGGTCGCGGTGCCGGGGCCGCCGCCGGTCAGCGCGATCACGAGGTCGTAGGACTTGATCGCCATGTGCGCGAGCACGACGAAGGCCGACATGAACGCGGGACGCAGCTGCGGGATGACGATGCGGCGGTAGAGCGACCAGTTCGAGGCGCCGTCGATCTGCGCGGCCTTGAGCATTTCGGTGTCGATGCCGCGCAGGCCGGCGAGGAACATCGCCATGACGAATCCGCTGGTCTGCCAGACCGCGGCGATGACGATCGTGTAGATCGCCATGTCGCTGTCCTTGATCCAGGCGAAGGTGAAGCTCTCCCAGCCCCAGCTTCGCACCACCGCCTGCAGGCCGATGCC
>JANOEW010000170.1:0-2478 GCA_031413475.1 Amaricoccus sp. | reverse complement strand
GCGGCGAGGCAAGGGACGCGCGGCGATGAACACCTTCCGGACGACGCTGCTGCTCGCGGCGCTGACGGCGCTCTTCATGGGCGTGGGCTATCTGATCGGCGGCACCGGCGGCATGCTGATCGCGCTGGTTTTCGCGATCGGGACCAACGCCTTCGCGTTCTGGAACTCGGACAAGCTGGTGCTGCGGATGCACGGGGCCGAGCCGGTGACGCGGGCGAGCGCGCCGGAGCTGTGGGACATGGTGGCGACGCTGGCGAAGAACGCCGACCTGCCGATGCCGAAGGTCTACGTCATGCCTTCGGACCAGCCGAACGCCTTCGCGACCGGGCGCAACCCGGAGAACGCCGCGGTGGCGGCGACGACCGGCATTCTGCAACTGTTGTCGCGCGAGGAACTGGCCGGGGTGATGGCGCACGAGTTGGCCCACATCAAGAACCGCGACACGCTGACGATGACGATCGCCGCCACGGTGGCCGGCGCGATCTCGATGCTGGCGCAGTTCGGGTTCTTCTTCGGGCGATCGCAGGGCGGCGACCGCAACCCGATGGGGCCGCTCGGGGTGATCCTTGCGGTGATCTTTGCGCCGATGGCGGCGGCGTTGATCCAGATGACGATCAGCCGGACGCGGGAGTACGCCGCCGACCGCATGGGCGCGGAGATCGCGCGCGACCCGCTGGGGCTGGCGAGCGCCCTGCGCAAGATCTCGAGCTACGCCGGACGGATCGAAATGCCGAGCGCCGAGCGCAACCCGGCCTCGGCGCCGCTGTTCATCGTCAATCCGCTGGCAGGGACGCGGATCGACAACCTGTTTTCGACCCATCCGCGGCCGGAGAACCGCATCGCCGCGCTGGAGGCGATGGCCGCCGAGATGCGGCCGGGGTCGGCCGGCCTGCGGCCGAGCTCGATCCCTGCGGCCGGGCGTCGCCCTGGCATGCGGTGAGCGCCCCGGGATACGCGGCGCGCGCCGCGGCGGCGGCGCTGGTCGCCGGGGTGCTCGAGGGCGGGCGCTCGCTCGCCGATCAGACGGGCGATGCGACGCTGGCCGAACTCAGCGGGTCGGAGCGGGCGCGGGCGCAGGGCCTGGCGGCCGGGGTGTTGCGGCACCTGGGTCGGATCGACGCGATGCTCGCGCCGCACCTGCGCAAGCCGCCGCCGCCGGCTGCCCGGCATGCCTTGCGGCTGGCGACGGCGGAGATGTTTCTCGACGGGGTTCCGGCGCACGCCGCGGTCGACGGGGCGGTGCGGCTGGCTCGCGGGCATCCCAAGGCGCGGCACCTCGCCGGGCTGGTGAACGCGGTCGCGCGGCGGGTGGCCGAGGCGCCGGCCGCCTGGGCGAGCGCGCCCGAGGCGGGTCTGCCGGACTGGCTGGCGAAGCCGGTGCGCGCCGCCTGGGGGCCGGAGGCCGAAGCGGCGATCACGCGCGCGCATGCCCTGCCGGCGCCGCTCGACCTGACGCTGCGCGATCCTGGCGAGGCGGGGCGCTGGGCCGATGCGCTGGGCGCGGAGGTTCTGCCGACCGGCGGACTGCGGCGGGCGGCGGGCGGGCAGGTCTCGGCGCTACCGGGCTTTGCCGAGGGCGCTTGGTGGGTGCAGGACGCCGGCGCGGCGCTGCCGGCGCGGCTGCTGGGCGCGACGCCGGGGCAGCGCGTGCTCGATCTCTGCGCGGCGCCGGGGGGCAAGACTCTGCAACTCGCCGCCACGGGGGCGGAGGTGACGGCGGTGGACGTCGCACGAACACGGCTGAAGCGGCTTGAGGAGAACCTGGCGCGGACGGGACTGCGGGCGCGGGTCGTCGTGGCCGACGCCCTGCGCTGGGAGCCGGAGGCCGAGTTCGACGCGATCCTGCTCGATGCGCCCTGCTCGGCGAGCGGCACGATCCGCCGCCACCCCGACCTGCCGCATCTCGCGCGCGACCTGGGGTCGCTGCGGGGGCTGCAGGCGGCGCTGCTGGCGCGGGCCTGGGATTGGCTGCGGCCCGGCGGGCGGATCGTCTATGCGGTGTGCTCGCTGTTGCCGGACGAGGGCGAGGCGCAGGTCGCCGCCTTCGTCGCGGCGCGCCCGAACGCCGTCCGCATTCGGGCGGAAGCGGCCGCGCTGGGCGCCCCGACCGCATGGGTCGATCGGGAGGGCGCGCTGCGGCTGTTGCCCGACTTCTGGGCCGAGCGCGGTGGGATCGACGGCTTCTATGCGGCGGCGATCGTGAAGCCCGGCGTCGAGGCGGCGGGTTCATCGAGCGTCTAGGCGTCGTATCCGGCTGATTTATCTGGACCTTCAACCTGAACTGTGGTCCAGCCGATCGCAGGCCGTGCGAGCGGCGGCGGGTCGGCGTGACAGGGCGCCCGACGCGACCTAAGCTCGGCGCGGCAGATCGCCGCGATGGGGCCGACCCGCCTTGGACGACAGGACACTCGCCGCGCGGCTCTGGGACCCGGCGCGCCGCGCGCGCAACCGGCTGGGGGCGCGGCGCGCGGCGCTCGG
>JANOEW010000169.1:0-4396 GCA_031413475.1 Amaricoccus sp. | reverse complement strand
GAGCTATGGTCGAATTTGGGTGACGCGGCGTGATCAAGCGGCGCGGCTTTGGTTGGCATCGCTTTGGTCGACGCCGTCGGTGAATTTGACGCCTTCGATGACGCGGGGCAACTGGTTTGCGCCGTTGAGCTGCCGCCATTTCTTGGAAGCTGCCTTGACCAGGGTGAAAACCATGAGCTTGGCGGTCTTCTGCGACAGCGCGCCCTTGGTGCGGACGGTGCGATGGCGGACGGTGGCGAAGACGCTCTCGATCGGGTTCGAGGTGCGCAGGTGGTCCCAGTGCTCGGCCGGGAAGTCGTAGAACGTCAGCAGTGCCTCGGCGTCCTTGGTCAGGCAGGCGACGCCGCGCTCGTATTTGGCGGCATACTTCTCCTTGAAAGTCTCGATGGCGACCAGCGCCGCCGCTCGGGTTTCGGCGTGGGAGACGTCGCGCAGGTCGCCGGTGACGGCGGGCTGCATGGATTTCGGGAAGTGGTTGAGGACGTTGCCAACCTTGTGCACCCAGCAGCGCTGGTGTCGCGTTCCGGGGAAGACCTCGTCCAGCGCCTTCCAGAAGCCGAGCGCGCCGTCGCCCACGGCCAGTTCGGGCGGCATCGCGAGCCCGCGCGCCTTGAGATCGACGAGGAGCTCGCGCCAGCTCTGCGCGCTCTCGCGGATCCCGACCTGGAAGCCGAGCAACTCCTTCCTGCCCTCGGGCGTCGCCCCGATGACCACCAGCATGCACTCGGCCAGCGGCTCCATCCGGGCCTGCAGATAGACGCCGTCCGCCCAGATGTAGACGTAGCGGCGCGCCGAGAGATCGCGGCCCCGCCAGCGGTCGTAGTCCTCCTGCCATCCCGCCGTGAGGCGCGAGATCACGCCCGGCGACAAGTTCGGCGCGTCCCCTCCGAGCAAGGCCGTCAAGGCGTCCTGAAAGTCCCCGGTCGAGACGCCGCGCAGGTAAAGGACAGGCAGCAGGGCATCCAGGCTCCGCGAGCGCCGTGCCCACTTCGGCAGGATGTTCGAGGTGAACCGGATTTTTTTCTCGGGCGGCACGTCGGTCGCGCGGTCGCGCACCTTCTGCCGCTGCAGCGGGATCGGCCCGATTCCAGTCTGGATCGTCCGCTCCGGCCCGGCGCCGTGACGAACGACGCGCTGACGCCCGTCAGGTAAAAGCTCTTCGCCGAACAGGGCGACAAAGCTGGCCGCCTCGGCCTTCAGCGCCGTCATCAGCATCTGGCGCGCGCCTTCGAAGGCGATCTCGGTCAACGGATCGAGAATCGAACCGGGCTGGCGAAGAGGGGTGATCGTGATAGTCTCTGTCATGGCGTATCGCTCCTTCGGGAGGTTCTGGCAGGCGTCGAACACCCGCCACGGTACGCCGCCTTCCCAAACCATCACCCATTTTCAGTCATAGCTCCCGGCTTCGCCGAAGATGGTGTCGTCGCCATCGTAGCCGAAGACGATGTCGTCGCCGGCTCGGGCGTTGATGGTCTCACTCGCGTTCGTGCCGAAGATGAAATCCATCGCTTCGGTGCCGAGGATGGGGCTGCTGATGCTCATTGTCGAACTCCGTTCTGAAGGGCGAACGCCGCCGACCGTCGTGCGGCGTTGCAGGCGGAACGGGGCGAGGGCGGCGCCAAGTTTCGGACCTCCGCTCACGCTTTCGCGAACTGGGTCGCGCGGCGGCGCGGCGGAGGTCGCGGGCCGGACTCGCGGCCGGACTGGCGCGGCTTGCCGCTCGAGGGGCGCTTCGGTAAGGATTGGTGAGGTTTTCCGAGGCGGAGACGTCGGATGCGGCGCGTTGTGATCACCGGCATGGGCATGGTCTCCCCCCTCGCCTGCGGTGTCGAGGAGACCTGGAGCCGCCTGGTCGCGGGTCGGTCGGGGGCGGGGCCGATCACCCGGTTCGACGCGAGCGGATTGGCGACGCGGATCGCCTGTGAGGTGCCGTTCGGCGACGGCTCGGACGGAACGTTCAACGCCGAGGACTGGTGGTCGTCCAAGGATATCCGCAAGGTCGACACCTTCATCTTGTTCGCGATGGCCGCCGCCGAGCAGGCCGTGAGCGACGCCGGCTGGAAGCCCGAGGACGAAACGGATCGGCTGCGGACCGGCGTGATGATCGGCTCGGGCATCGGCGGGTTGCAGACGATCGCCGAGACCGCGCTGATCCTGCGCGACAAGGGGCCGCGGCGGGTGTCGCCGTTCTTCATCCCCGGCAGCCTGATCAACCTGTGCTCGGGGCAGGTCTCGATCCGTTACGGCTTCAAGGGGCCGAACCATGCGGTGGTGACGGCGTGCTCGACCGGGGCGCACGCGATCGGGGACGCGGCGCGGATGATCCAGTGGGGCGACGCGGAGGTGATGGTCGCGGGCGGCGCGGAGGCGGCGATCTGCGAGCTGGGGGTCGCCGGGTTCAACGCCTGCAAGGCGCTGTCGACGGCGTTCAATGACGAGCCGGAGCGGGCGAGCCGGCCCTGGGACCGCGACCGGGACGGGTTCGTGATGGGCGAGGGTGCGGGGGATCGTGGTGCTGGAGGAGCTGGAGCACGCGCGGGCGCGGGGGGCGAAGATCTACGCCGAGGTGGCGGGGTACGGGATGTCGGGCGACGCGTATCACATCACCTCGCCGGAGCCGGACGGCGAGGGAGGTTTTCGCGCGATGACGGCGGCGCTGAAGAGCGCGGGGATGGCGCCCGGCGACGTGGACTATGTAAACGCGCACGGGACCTCGACGCCGATGGGCGACGACATCGAACTGGCCGCCGTGGTGCGGCTGCTGGGGAACCACGCGAGCCGGGCGACGATGTCGTCGACGAAGTCGGCGACGGGGCATCTGCTGGGGGCGGCGGGGGCGGTGGAGGCGATCTTCTGCGTGCTGGCGCTGCGCGACCAGGTGGCGCCGCCGACGCTGAATCTGGAGACCCCGTCGGTGGAGACGCCGCTGGACCTCGCGCCGCTGGCGGCGCGGGCGCGGCGGATCGACGTGGCGCTGTCGAACTCGTTCGGGTTCGGGGGGACGAACGCCTCGCTGGTGCTGAGGCGGGCGGAGTGAGGGCGGGGCGATGATGCGGCACGTGGCGGCCAACACGCTGACGCTGCTGATCCTGGGGCTGGTGCTGCTGTTCGGGCTGATCACCTGGGGGCAGTCGGCGTTCCGCGCGCCGGGGCCGCTGACGGCGCCGCTGCGGATCGAGGTGGAGCGGGGCGAGGGGCTGGCGAGCGTTACGGAGAAGCTGGAAGCGGGGGGCGCGATCGGGAACGCGACGGTGTTCCGGCTGGGGGCGCGGTATGCCCGCCTGGACGATGGGCTGCGGTTCGGGGAGTACGAGTTCCCGGCGGGGGCGTCGATGGAGGCGATCCTGCGGCAGATGAACGAGGGCGGCAACGTCGCGCGGCGGATCGTGGTGCCGGAGGGGTGGACCAGCTGGCAGGTGGTCGAGGCGCTGCGGGAACGCGAGGACCTGGAGGGGGAGATCGCGGAGGCGCCGCCGGAGGGGTCGCTGGCGCCGGCGGGGTACGATTATCAGCGGGGGGAGGAGCGGCAGGCGGTGCTGGACCGGATGGCCGCCGAGCAGGAGCGGGTGCTGGCGGAGGCCTGGGCGGGGCGGGACCCGGAGCTGCCGGTGGCGACGCCGGAGGAGCTGTTGATCCTCGCCTCGATCATCGAGAAGGAGACCGGGGTCGAGACCGAGCGGGAGGTGATCGCGGGGGTGTTCGTGAACCGGCTGCGGCGGGGGATGCGGCTGCAGACCGACCCGACGGTGATCTATGGGATCACCCAAGGGAGGGAGACGCTGGGGCGGGGGCTGCGGGCGAGCGAGCTGGCCACCGCGACGCCGTTCAACACCTACGTGATCGGGGGGCTGCCGCCGACGCCGATCGCGAACCCGGGGCGGGCGGCGATCGAGGCGGCGGCGAACCCGGCGGCGACGGAGTTCCTCTACTTCGTGGCGGACGGGTCCGGCGGGCACGCCTTCGCCCGGACGCTGGAGGAGCACAACGGCAACGTCAACGCCTGGCGCCGGCTCGAGGCGCAGCGGGCGCTGGAGGCGGAGGCTGCCGCAGAGGCGGAGGCACCGGTGGAGTAGGGCTTGCACGTTGCAAGGGGGGTTAAGTGGTTGACCGTTATCAACAAAACAACATACTTCAGCTCCGAAGCATTGTTGTGTCGCCTGATCCGCTTATGGTATGACCGCAGCTGCTGTTCGGATCCACAACACGCTACCAACTCCAGACGGGCCCAATCGGGCACGGGATGTGTGGGACTGCGTTGCGGGAGGCCGGAGAGTCAGGCCGATTAAGCGTCGGGTCAGTCGAGGGACGTATCTCCGGCTGTCTATCTTTATGCGCGGCCGATGAACGCCAGTCGGCCCTGAGACCCGCAGACGAGTTTGCCGAGGTCGTAGCCGGC
>JANOEW010000168.1:0-1739 GCA_031413475.1 Amaricoccus sp. | reverse complement strand
GGGACAAGTCCGCCTGAGTTTCCGCAGCAAGGGCGCGATCGACGTCGCCGCGCTCGCCGCCCGCTGGGGCGGCGGCGGGCACCGGAACGCAGCAGGAGCAACCGCCCACGGCACCCTCGAAGCTGTCGAGCGCGCCGTGATCGCCGCCGCCAGGCGCCACCTCGGCCGGCCGTGAGCGCCGCCATGACGGCAGGCGGCGCAGCGTCGGGACGGACCCCGTTCTACGTCACGACGCCGATCTACTACGTCAACGACGTGCCGCACATCGGGCACGCCTACACCACGGTGGTTGCCGACGCGCTCGCGCGCTACCACCGCCAGCGCGGCGGCGACGTTTTTTTCCTGACCGGCACGGACGAGCACGGCCAGAAGGTCGAGCAGGCCGCTCAGAAACTCGGTATTTCACCGAAGGAGCACTGCGACCGGATGGTCCTGCGCTTCGCCGGCCTCTGGGAAAAGCTGAACATCAGCAACGACGACTTCATCCGGACCACGGAGCCGCGCCACGTGCGCGTCGTCCAGGGGCTGCTCGCCGACCTGCTGGCGCGCGGCGAGATCTACAAGGCCGCCTACGAGGGGTGGTACTGCGTGCCGGACGAGCGGTTCTGGACCGACAAGGACGCCGCAGGCGGCCGCTGCCCGGACTGCGGGCGGGAGTTGATCCGCCTCGCCGAGGAGAATTACTACTTCCGCATGGGCCGGCACCGCGAGTGGCTGCTCGCGCACATCGAGGCCACCCCCGGGTTCATCCAGCCCGAGGCGCGCCGCAACGAGATCCTCGGCTTTCTGCGCCAACCCCTCGGCGACCTGTGCATTTCCCGGCCGAAAAAGCGTCTGGCCTGGGGCATCGAGTTGCCCTTCGACGCGGAATACGTGACCTACGTCTGGTTCGACGCGCTGACCAACTACATCACCGCCCCTGGCTTCGGCGCCGCGGACCCGCGCTTCGAGCGCTTCTGGCCGGTGGTGCACCACCTCGTCGGCAAGGACATCCTCACCACCCACGCGGTGTACTGGCCGACGATGCTTCACGCGGCCGGAATCGCCCCCCCGCACACGATCTTCGCCCACGGCTGGTGGACCATCGAGGGGCGCAAGATGTCCAAGTCGGTCGGCAACGTCGTCGATCCGGGCGATCTCGCCGACCGCTACGGTGTCGACGCCCTGCGCTACTTCCTGATGCGCGAGGTCCCGTTCGGGCCAGACGGCGACTTCTCGCAGCGGGCGCTGATCGGGCGCATCAACACCGATCTGGCCAACGACCTGGGCAACCTGTTTTCACGCGTGCTCGCCATGGCCGGCAAGTATTTCGCCGGCCTGGTGCCCGACACCTCCTCGGCGGCAGGTCCGCTGGCGGCGGCGGCAGGGCGCGCGGCGGACGAAACGGCGGCCGCTATCGCACGCATCGCACCCCATGCCGCGCTGACGGCGATCTGGGCCCTGATCGGGCAGGCCAACAAGCACATCGACGACGAGAAGCCCTGGGTGCTGGCCAAGGACCCCGCCGCGGCTGTGCGTCTCGGGAGCTGCCTGCGCGGTCTCCTTGAAACGCTCCGGACGACAGCCGTGCTGCTCTGGCCCTTCCTTCCCGCGACCGCCGAGCGTATGTGGCGTGATCTCGGTCTGAAGGGGACACCGGCCGCGCTCGTTCCCGACGGCTGGGACCTTCTGCCTGTCGGAACGCAGTTGCAGCCGTCAGGGCCGCTCTTCCCCAGGATTACTGAATGAACAGACCCGAG
>JANOEW010000167.1:0-9756 GCA_031413475.1 Amaricoccus sp. | reverse complement strand
CAGCTCCGCCGCGGTCAAATCCATCCGCGTGATCGCGATCGCCACCATCTGCTCCGCCTCCTGCCCTCACGGCAGAGAGTCAGAGATCGAACGATTTGGGAATCCCCTTTCCGGAGTCAGGCGGAGAGGCCGCTGGTATGAAGGGTCGAACGCCGATCAGGCGGAGTTCTGGAACGGCCAACCCGGGCAGAACTGGGTCAAGCACCAGGTCGTCCTCGACGCGATCCACGCAAAGGTCACCGACGTGCTGCTCGAGGCCTGCGCGCCGGAAGAAGGCGACCGCGTCCTCGACATCGGCTGCGGCGCGGGGGCGTCGAGCTTCGCGCTCGCGGCGGCTGTCACGCCGTCCGGGCATGTCCACGGCGTGGACATCTCCGTTCCGCTGATCCGGCGCGCCGAGGACCGCGCGTCCGGGCTCGGCGCACGCAACGTCACCTTCGAGGTCGCCGACGCGCAGGATCACCCCTTCGAGCCCCGCAGTTTCGATCTCGCGGCGTCCCGGTTCGGGCTCATGTTCTTCTCGGACCCGGTCGCCGCATTCCGAAACATCGCTTCGGGGCTCCGGGCCGGCGGACGGATCGTGTTCGCAGCCTGGGCGGGTGCCGAGCACAATCCGTGGTTCGACTGGCCGCAACGGATCGCGATCGCCCGACTGGGCGCGGCGGCGCCGACCTCTCCGGACGCGCCAGGGCCCATGGCGTTCCGCCACATCGACCGCGTCGACGCCATCCTCGCCGACGCCGGCTTCTCGCGTCGCCGCGGCGAGAGCGTGGCGGTCGATCTGCATCACCCGGGCGGCCCAGAAGCGGCGGCGCTTGCCTCGCAGGTGGGTCCGACCGCCCGAATCCTGCGCGAGAAGAACGGCACTTCCGAGGATCGCACGCTGATCGCCGAGCAGATCGCCGAGGAGTTCGCGCAGTTCCAAAGCGCCGACGGGATCCGGATCCCGGCGCGCATCAATCTGTTCAGCGCGGAACGAGAGTAGTCGGTGCGGCAGGCTCCAAGCACGTTCTGATCGCGAGGTCGGCAGACCATCGGCGATCTCCAGGGCCGGACGGGGTTTCATCGGGCACCTCGCCCTGAGCGATCAAGGCCGGGCCCGCGACGCGGAGCCGGGCTCTCTCTTCCTGCCACAGCTACTTCATGGAGACGCCGTCGCTGTCGGTTCGTGGCCGGATGCGCGCGGGAGGTGATCCGGTTGGTGCATTCGCATGGCTGAGCCGCGCCCGCGGTTGACGCGGGGCGCGCCGGAATGCGAGCGTCCACACGGGCGAAACTGACGCGGGGCCGGGGTCGTGGGCGAAGTCGAGCGCGCGGGGAAGGTGCCTCGATTTCAGCTCGAGGACGCGGCCAAGGCGCGGCTGAAGCGGATCGGCGTGATCGACGTCGGCTCGAACTCGATCCGCCTCGTGGTCTTCGACGGCATGGCCCGCAGCCCCGCGTACTTCTACAACGAGAAGGTGCTGTGCGGCCTCGGCTCCGGCCTGGCCGAGACCGGGCGGCTGAACCGCGACGGCTGGGTCCGGGCGATGGCGGCGCTGCGCCGGTTCGCGGCGCTGGCGCGCCGGATGGAGCTTTCGGGCCTGATCGCGGTGGCGACGGCCGCGGTGCGCGAGGCCCGTGACGGCCCGGCGTTCTGCGATCAGGTGGAGCGCGAGACCGGCCTGCAGCTCCACGTCGCCAGCGGCGGCGAAGAGGCGCGTCTGGCGGCCAAGGGCGTGCTGCTCGGCTGGCCGCGCGCCGACGGGTTGGTCTGCGACATGGGCGGCGCCTCCATGGAGCTGGCACACCTGGTCCGCGGCGAGATCGGCGACTGCGCCACCTCGCCGCTCGGGCCGCTGAAGCTGGCCGATCTCGGCGACGCGGAGGCGGTCGCCAAAACGATCCGACGGGAGGTGAAGGCGCTGCGCAAGGCCGTGCCCGGCCCGGCGCCGCGGCTGTTTCTCGTGGGCGGGTCCTGGCGTGCGATCGCGCGGCTCGACATGGAGCGCCTTGGCTACCCGCTCAAGGTGCTGCACGGCTACGCCCCGCCGGGGCCGCAGCTGATGGAGACGCTCGGCTGGATCCGCGAGCAGGACCAGGCGCGGATGTCGGCGATGACCGGAACCTCCGCCGCGCGACTCAGCCTGGTGCCGCTCGCCGCACAGGTGCTGGCCGAACTGCTGCGCCGGATCGAGCCAGGGCGGATCACGATCTCGGCCTACGGCCTGCGCGAGGGCCTGCTGTTCCGCCAGATGCCGGAGGCGATGCGCGCGCTCGATCCGCTGATCGAGGCCTGCCGGCACATGGAGGCGATGACGGCGCGCAGCCCCGGTTTCGGCGATGCGCTGTTCGACTGGCTCGCGCCGCTCTACCCCGACCGGCCACAGGACGAGCTGCGGCTGATCCGGGCGGCAAGCCTGCTGCACGACATCAACTGGCGGGCGCATCCCGACTATCGCGGCGAGCTCAGCTTCGAAAGCGTGATGCGGTCGAACTTCGCCGGGGTGAACCACGCCGAGCGGGTGTTCCTCGGGCTCGCGCTGCTCAACCGCTACAAGGCGACGGCTTCCGGCGAGGACATCGGGCGCTATGCGCCGCTGATCGAACCCGACCGCGCCGCCGAGGCGGTCGTTCTCGGCCGCGCCATGCGGCTCGGGGCGATGCTGTCGGGCGCGGCGATGGGCGTGCTGGAGCACGCCCGGCTGGCGATCGAGGGCAAACGGATGACCCTGACCCTCGAAGGCGCGGCGCGCGATTTCGCCGGCGAGGCGGTCGCGCGCCGGCTCGAAGCGCTCGCCTCGCGGCTGGCGCTCGACAGCGAGCTCATTCTCGCCTGAGAGGATGTGAAAGAATGCCCGCGGCGCCGAGCGATGTGAAGGATTACCCAATATTATCAGCGGGCGTTCTCTTGCATCGTCGATTGATTCACACACTCTGAGCGCGCCTGCCGGCTCCTCACATCAGGCTGTTGATCTGCCCGGTGGCGAGCCCACGCAGGACCGCGCTCATGCGGTCGCAAACTCCCAGCTTTTCGAAGATACGCCGCAGGTAAGTGTCGATCGTATGCGGCGACAGCCCGAGGATGACGGCGATGGACTCGTTGCTCTTGCCCCGTGAGACCCATTCGAGGATTTCGCGCTCGCGTCGCGTGAGATGGGCTGGCGCGCCGCGTTCCTTCGCAAGCAGCGAGCAGAACCGGAGATGGACGAGTTGACAGGTCCATTGCGCCTGTTGAAGCTCGGCCGGGTCGAGCGCGGGCGCGCCCCGCGGCCGGCCGAGTTCCACGTAGCCGTTGCGCTGCGCTGGACCGAACACCGGCACGCCGACCCCATCGGCGGCCTCGTTGGCCTCCATGTCGGCGAAGAACGCCTGTTCGGGCGGCGTCAGCGGCCGGAGCCGGCATATGTCCCGCAGTTCGAAGGGTTCGGAGGTGTGCAGGGCGTGATGCACGCAGGGATCGACCAGATACAGCTTTTCGGTGACATAGCGATCCGCAGCGCCGCAGCCGCCGAAATAGGACGGAAACTCCCGAGCGCCGGGCGGTGGCACGTGCAGGTAGAAGGCGCGGTTGAACCCACGTTCCTGCGCGAAGCTCTCCACCAGAGCCCAGATCATTGAGCTGGAGCGCGAACGTTCGAACTCTGCCGCTATCTCTGCCGCTACCGCCTGATGCATCGCAGCCTCACGCCCCCGCGGTCGATCGGTTCGCGCCGATTTTCGACACTCTCGTCTTAGCACAGTCGCGTGCGTCGTCGAGGCGGATAGCGATGCCCGAGCGGCACGAAAGAAAGCGGCCTGCGATGCAGACCGCTTTCCGTTCCCCCCAAGACTTGGGCCTGCGCCAGCGGGACGTTCGATGCTACGGTTCGGTCGCCGTCGCGTTGCGGCGCTGAACCAGCTGTCATCCCGGTTGTCGGCGGGATGACCATAAGCAGCTTCCCGCCGATCGTGCAAAATGAATCTGCGTTCGGGGCGTCCCGAGGTCGTCTAGGGGTCGTCCGGGCCTCGGGATTGCGCGGCTTGGCCGCTTCGCCTAAACCGGCGCAGCCTCGCGGAGTCCGGAGTCGCCCGTTCCATGCGCCTGACCCAATACTTCCTCCCGGTGTCGAAGGAGACGCCGGCCGAGGCGCAGATCGTGAGCCATCGGCTGATGCTGCGCGCCGGCATGATCCGCCAGGCGAGCGCCGGCATCTATTCCTGGCTGCCGCTCGGCTTCAAGGTGCTGCGCCGGCTCGAGACGATCGTGCACGAGGAGCAGGCGCGCGCCGGGCACATCCCGCTGCTCATGCCGACGCTGCAGGCGGCGGACCTCTGGCGCGAGAGCGGCCGCTACGACGACTACGGCGCCGAGATGCTGCGCATCAAGGACCGCCACGATCGCGACCTGCTCTACGGTCCGACCAACGAGGAGCTGATCACCGACATCTTCCGCTCGGCGGTGGGCAGCTATAAGGAGTTGCCACTGACGCTCTACCACATCCAGTGGAAGTTCCGCGACGAGGTCCGGCCGCGGTTCGGGGTGATGCGCGGGCGCGAGTTCCTGATGAAGGACGGCTACAACTTCGACCTCACTAAAGACGACGCGCTGCACGCCTACAACCGCCATATGGTCAGCTACATCCGCACCTACGAGCGGATGGGGCTGAAGGCGATCCCGATGCGCGCGGCCTCCGGCCCGATCGGGGGGGACGACACCCACGAGTTCCTGGTGCTGGCGCCGACCGGCGAGAGCGGGGTGTTCTACGACCGGGCGGTGACGGACCTGACGCTGGGGGATCGCGCGATCGACTTCCGCGACCGCGACCAGGTCGCCTCGATCTGCGTCGAGTGGACGACGCCCTATGCCCGGACCGACGAGACCCACGACGCTGCGGCGTTCGCCGCGATCCCGGCGGAGCGGCGGGCGGAAGGGCGGGGGATCGAGGTCGGACAGATCTTCTATTTCGGGACCAAGTATTCCGAGCCGATGGGCGCCGTGGTCGTGACCGAGAGCGGCGAACGGACGCCGGTGCACATGGGCTCGCACGGGATCGGGGTCTCGCGGCTCGTCGGCGCCCTGATCGAGGCGAACCACGACGAGCGCGGCATCGTCTGGCCCGAGGGCGTGACGCCATTCCACGTCGGCATCGTCAACCTCAAGCAGGGCGATTCCGCCGTCGACGCCGCCAGCCTCGCGCTGTACGACGGGCTTCGACGCGCCGGGCTGGACCCGCTCTACGACGATCGCGACGAACGCGCGGGGGCGAAGTTCGCCACCATGGACCTGATCGGTCTGCCGTGGCGGATCACCGTCGGGCCGCGCGGCCTCGCCGCGGGCAAGGTCGAGCTGACCAGCCGGCGCACCGGCGACAGCGACGAGATGTCGCCCGAGGCCGCGGTGGCGCGCTGCGCCGAAATCTATGCCGGGGTCTGAGACCGGGCCGCGGCCGCCGGGCCCCTTCGCCGCCTTCGAATGGCTGATAGCCTGGCGTTATCTGCGCGCGCGGCGGCGCGAGGGCGGCATTTCGGTGATCGCCTGGTACGCGCTGATCGGGGTGATGCTCGGCGTCGCCACACTGATCGTGGTGCAGGCGGTGATGATCGGCTTTCGCGAGGAGTTCACCGACCGCATCCTCGGCGCGAACGCCCATGTCTCGATCTACCAGTTGCCGGACGTGGACGAACTCGGCGCCGCCAGCCGGCTGATCCGCGACTACGACACCGTGACCGCGGCGGTCGCCGCCGTTCCGGGCGTGACACGCGCGGCCCCGCTGATCCGCGGGCAGGTCATGGCCTCGGCCATGGGCCGAGCCAGCGGCGTGGAGGTGCTCGGGACCAGGGCCGAAGACCTCTCCCAGGTGCCGCTGATCGCCGCGCCTGAGGTGTTCATGGGCGATCTCGGCCGCTTCGAGGCGGGCGTCGCCATCGGGGTGGGCGTCGCGCGCGAACTCGGCCTCGGCGTCGGCGACATCGTCACCCTTATCTCGCCCGAGGGTCTGGACACGCCCTTCGGCACCCAGCCGCGGATCAGCGACTACGAGGTCGTGTTCGTGTTCGGCGTCGGGCGCTTCGACATCGACCGCACCCGGATCTACATGCCCCTGACCGAGGCGCAGAGCTACTTCAACCGCGAGGGCGGCGCCGACGAGATCGAGGTGTTCGCGACCGATCCGATGCGGATCGACGCCTTGCGCGTCCCGCTGGCCGCAGCAGCGGGTGAGCGCGCGATCCTCTGGACCTGGCGCGACGCCTCCGGCGCCTTCCTGTCGGCGCTGGACGTGGAACGCCGGGTGATGTTCGTCATCCTGTCGCTCGTGGTGTTGATCGCGGCGCTCAACATCATCTCGGGCCTGGTGATGTTGGTCAAGAACAAGGGCCGCGACATCGGCATCCTGCGAACCATGGGACTGACGCGCGGTGCGATCCTGCGGGTGTTCTTCCTGTGCGGGGCCGGCATCGGCGTGGCGGGAACGCTGCTCGGCGTGATCCTCGGCTGCCTGTTCGCGTATTTCATTCAGGAAATTCAGGCGGCGGTCGAATGGGTCGCGGGCGGGTCCGTGTGGAACCCCGAAGTGCGGTTTCTCACCGAGATCCCGGCGCGGCTCCGCTTCGGCGACGTGGCGGCGGTGGCGGCCATGGCGCTGGGGCTGTCGTTTGTCATCACCCTGTTTCCGGCCCGGAACGCGGCGCGGCTCGATCCGGTCGAGGCGCTGCGCTATGAGTGAGGCGCTCGGCCTCGCCGGGGTGCGCAAGGTCTACAACGCCGGTCTCCCCTCCGAGGTGATCGCGCTCGACGACGCCTCGCTCACGCTCGCGGCCGGCGAGGTCGTGGCGCTGGTCGCGCCGTCCGGCGCAGGGAAATCGACGCTCCTGCACGTCGCGGGGCTGCTGGATTCGCCGTCGTCGGGCGAGGTGCGGCTGCTGGGCCACCCGGCCCAGGGGCTCGACGACGCGGCGCGCACCCGGTTGCGGCGCGAAGTGATCGGCTTCGTCTACCAGTTCCATCACCTGCTGCCGGAGTTCTCGGCGCTCGAGAACGTGGCGCTTCCCCAGCGTGCCGCGGGCGTCACGCGACCCGCTGCCGAGGCGCGGGCGCGCGACCTGCTGGCCGCCGTCGGCCTCGCGAACCGCGCGGGTCACCGCCCGGCCGAGCTGTCCGGCGGCGAGCAACAACGCGTCGCGATCTGTCGGGCGCTGGCGAACCGGCCGCGAATGCTGCTCGCCGACGAGCCGACCGGCAACCTCGATCCCGAGACCTCGGGGCGGGTGTTCGATCTGCTGCTGGCGCTCGTGCGCGACACCGGGCTGGCGGCGCTGATCGCCACGCACAATCCCGACCTCGCGGCCCGGATGGACCGGGTCCTGCGCCTCGGCGGCGGCAGGGTGACGAGCGGATAGGCTCTCGGCTGGACGCCCGGGCGGGCCGCGCAACGGCGTGGGGCGCCTGCGCCGGGTGTCGGGGAATCGTCACGGGCCGGGCTTAAGGTCGAGGGCTGCGGCGTGTCGTGCGCCGCGCTCATGGAGGACGAACGATGCCCGTAGGTGACGACGAACTGGACCTGCCCGCGGCCCTCGCGACCGGCGAAAGCGAAGCGCCCGAGGACGAGGCGGAGGAAGACACGGAGGACGAGGACGACGAGGCGGATGACGACGACGAGGAGGACGACGAGGAAGAAGAGGGCGACGAAGCCAAGCACGACGACCAAGACTGACCAGGGCAGCGACGGCTTCGCCGCCTGAGCGGCGGGCGGTGCGTGCGAACCCGTCCCGGAGCGCGGCTCCGGGGCGGCCGAGCGGCGCCGAGGCCCTTTCTCTCCGCGGGCACATCGCCTAAACCCCGCCAGACATCGATCCGGGGTCCGCTCGCCAATGAAACTGACGCTTGCCTGGCTCAAGGAGCACCTCGAGACCGAGGCGACGCTCGAGGCGATCGTCTTCGCGCTCACCGATCTGGGGCTCGAGGTCGAGAGCGTGACCAACCCCGCGGCTCGGCTCGGCGCCTTCACGGTCGGCGAGGTTCTCGAGGCGTCGCCGCACCCGGACGCGGACAAGCTGCGTGTCTGTCGGGTGGCGACGCGGGACGGCGACAAGCAGATCGTCTGCGGGGCCCCGAACGCGCGCGCCGGCATCAAGGTCGTGGTGGCGGCCCCCGGCGACTACATCCCCGGCATCGACAAGACGATCAAGGTCGGCCGCATCCGCGGCGTCGAGAGCCACGGCATGATGCTCAGCGAGCGCGAGATGCTGCTCTCCGACGCGCACGCCGGGATCGTCGAGCTCGCCCCCGAGGCGCCGGTCGGCGCCGCCTATGTCGATGTCGTGGCGTTCGATCCGGTGATCGAGATCGCGGTCACCCCGAACCGTCCCGACGCGCTTGGGGTCGCCGGCATCGCGCGCGACCTCGCCGCCCGCGGCCTCGGCCGGCTCGTCACCCCGGAGGTCGGGTCGATTCCGGGCGCGTTTCCCTGTCCGGTGTCGATCTATCTCGCGCTCGACGTCGCCGCCGAGGCCTGCCCGATCTTCGCCGGCCGGCTGATCCGCGGGGTGCGCAACGGCCCCTCGCCGGCGTGGTTGCAGGATCGCCTGCGGGCGATCGGGCTTCGGCCGATCTCGGCGCTGGTGGACGTGACGAATTTCGTCACCTACGACCGCGGCCGGCCGCTCCATGTCTTCGACGCGGACAAGCTGCATGCGCCGGTGACGGTGCGACTGGCGCGGCCGGGCGAACGGCTGGCTGCGCTCGACGGCAAGGACTACGTGTTCGATGGTTCGGAGACGCTGGTTTGCGACGCCCACGGCCCCGAGAGCATCGGCGGCGTGATGGGCGGGGCGCGCACCGGCGTGACCGAGGCGACGCGCAACGTCTTTCTCGAAGCCGCATGGTTCGATCCGGTTCGGACCGCGCGCACCGGGCGGCGCCTGCGCATCCAGTCCGACGCGCGTTACCGCTTCGAGCGCGGGGTCGACCCGGCATCGGTCGTTCCCGGGATCGAGGTCTCCACCCGGTTGATCCTCGATCTCTGCGGCGGCGAAGCCTCGGAGATCGAAGTCGCCGGTCGCGCCCCACTCGCCGCGCGCAGCTACCGCCTCGATCCCGGCCGAATGGCCGGGCTGGTCGGCATGGACCTGCCGCGGATCGAGCAGGTCCGGATCCTGACCGCGCTCGGTTTTGCTCCGACGGATGCCGGCGAGGCGATCGAGGTGGGGGTCCCGTCCTGGCGGCCGGACGTGCAGGGCGAGGCCGACCTCGTCGAGGAGATCGCGCGGATCGCCAGCCTCGCGCGGCTCGCCGGCGCGCCGATGGCGCGCCCGCCGGGCGTGGCGCGCCCGGTCCAGAGTCCGATGCAGCGCCGCGAAAGCCATGCCCGCCGTCGGATCGCGGCGGCGGGCTACAACGAATGCGTGACCTACAGCTTCATCGACGCGGCCGCCGCCGACCTGTTCGGGGGCGGGTCCGAGGCGGTGCGGCTGGAAAACCCGATCAGCTCGGAAATGAGCCATCTGCGCCCGGATCTGCTCCCCGGCCTGCTGCGTGCCGCCGCGCGAAACCAGGCGCGCGGCAAGGCGGACCTCGCGTTGTTCGAGATCGGCCACGTCTTTTCCGGCGGCGAGCCGGGCGCGCAGGCGTTGCAGGCCGCCGGGGTGCGGATCGGCTCGACGGCGCCGCGCGACGCGCTCGGGGCCCGCCGGCCGGTCGATCTCTGGGACGCCCGCTCCGATGCCGAGGCGGCGCTGGCTGCGGCCGGGGCCCCGGCTGCTCAATCGCAGCTACCTGAAGGTGGGCGTGCCGATGGC
>JANOEW010000166.1:0-3210 GCA_031413475.1 Amaricoccus sp. | reverse complement strand
AGCGGATCGCGCGGGCGTGGGAGGCGGCACAGGGGTCGGACGAAGCGATCCGGGCGTTCCGCAACACCATCCTCGGCGAGACCTGGGTCGAGACCGGCGAGGCCCCGGACTGGCGGCGGCTCTACGACCGGCGCGGCAGCTGGGCTTCGGGCACGGTGCCGAAGGGCGGCCTCTTCCTCACCGCGGGGGCTGACGTGCAGAAGGACCGCATCGAGGTCGACATCTGGGCCTGGGGGCGCGGGCTGGAAAGCTGGCTGGTCGATCACATCGTGATCGAAGGCGGGCCGGAGCATGCGGAGACCTGGGGGCAGCTCGCCGCACTGCTGATGCGGACCTGGCCGCATGCCTCCGGCGCGCAGCTGCAGGTCGCCCGGCTCGCGATCGACACCGGCTATGAGGCCCCGGCGGTTTACGCCTGGTCGCGGGGTCAGGGGTTCGCACAGGTTGCGCCGATCAAGGGCGTCGAGGGCTTCAACCGGGCGAGCCCGGTGTCGGGGCCGACCTTCGTGGATGCGACCGAGGGCGGCAAGCGTATCCGGCGCGGCGCGCGGCTCTGGACCGTGGCGGTCTCGACCTTCAAGGCGGAGACCTACCGGTTCCTGCGGCTCGAGCGGCCGACGGCCGAGGAGTTTGGCGTCGGCGCACAGTTCCCGCCGGGAACGGTGCATCTGCCCGACTGGGTCGACGACGAATGGCTGAAGCAGTTCGTGGCCGAGCAGCTGGTCACAGTGAAGACGAAGCGCGGCTTCGCCAGGCTGGAGTGGCAGAAGCTGCGCGAGCGCAACGAGGCGCTGGACTGCCGGGTCTATGCCCGGGCGGCGGTGTGGATCGCAGGCGCGGACCGCTGGTCGGAAGCGCGCTGGGCCGATCTGGAAACCCAGCTCGGCGGCGGCGACGATCCACAGCCGGACGCTCCTTCGACCGCAGGATCGATCCGCCCGGTGGCGCGTCCGGTGCGGCGGCGGTCGGTCCCGTCGAGCTACATGCGGTGAGGGAGGGCAGCAATCGGGATCATTGTGGCTCCCAGATCACTGCAGGCAGCATTTCTTGAACTTCTTGCCGCTGCCGCAGGGACAGGGGTCGTTGCGGCCCACTTTGGGTGTCTCGCGTTCGAAAGTTTCGCCGAAGACATCTGACAGCGCGCGTGCCGAGGCACGTTCCTTCGCGCGGGCCTTCAGAAACTCGTCCGAGAAGCAGTGCCAGCCCGAGAGCTCGTCGATGGCGTTTTCGATCAGCCGGTTGTCGCGGCTCTGGTGGAACGCGGGTGATTCGCCCCCCTCCACCGCCGTGCGCAGCTGCTCCTGGAAGAAGTCGAAGTCCGCCTCCTCGGGCGAAATCCACTCCTTTTCGAAGGCTTCCCGGACCTGCGGCTCTAGGTGCTCAAGGCCGAGGTCGGCGACGGCGAAGGCCCATGAGCCCCAGAGGGTCTCCGGCTTGTCGATGTCGGCCGCGTGGAACCGCTCGAGGTAGTCGGTGACCTCAGGCCGGGTGGCCGGGCGGTGGCGAGTGATCAAGACGAGCGCGTCGACCAACTGGCAGCGCACGAACTGGTCGGCGGCCGGGTCCTCGATCGCCGCGAAGATCGGCTGCAGGTCGCCGTCGCACACCCCTGCGATGATGCGGGCGGTGCCCTCCGTCATCGCGTCGCCGATCAGTTCTTCGAGGAAGTCGGGGTCGTGGCGCAGCAGGGCCGTGAGCGGGCGATAGGCGCGGGGGTCGCGCCACTCGCCGAGCAGGAAGTAAGCGAAGAGGAAAGTGGCGAGGTCGGCCTCGTCGACCGTGTCGATGCGCGCCTGTTGGAGCCGGTCGATCTGATCGAGGAACCGCGGGATCATCTCCTCGCGGCACGCGCCAGCCGCGGCCATGGCCTCGCGTGGGAGGCCTTTCTGAAGGGTCAGGGCGGCGAGGATCTGGTCGGGCGTCATGGTTTCGTCTCCGGCTCGGCTTTTCCGCCCGGCCATATCGTAGTCGCCGAGGGTCCGCCACCGGCGCAGCAACTGACAGGAACCGTGGATGCTCACCGTCGCCGAACTCAAGACTCGCCGCGAGACGCTGTCGGCCTCGCGCGCCAGCGGCGTGGCGCGGGTGAGCTACGACGGCCGCACCGTCGAGTACCGCAGCCTCGCGGAGATCGACCGGGCGATCGAGGCGCTCGACCGCGAGATCGCCGCCGCCGAGGGGCGACCGATCGTCCGGCAGGTCCGCGTGATCGCGACGAAGGGGCTCTGACGCCATGGGGACGTTCGACCGCTTCCGCCGCCGGGGCTCAGGTGGCCCGGTCGCCGTGCGCGCCCGGCTGGAAGGGGCGATGTCGCAACGGCGGCTGCGCGGCTGGCAGCCGCCGCTGGAGAACATCAACTCGCTGGTCGCGTCCGGTGGCCCGCGGCTGCTGGCCCGCGCCCGCGAGCTCGTGGTCACCAACGGCTACGCCGGGAACGCTTGCGAGGCCTTCGCCTCGAACCTGGTCGGCGACGGCATCAAGCCCTCGTCGCTGATCGAGGACGCCGAGGTGCGCGACCGTGTCCAGCGGCTCTGGCTGGCCTGGACCGACGAGGCGGACGCAGACGGGCTGACCGACTTCTACGGCCTGCAGGCCATGGTCGCCCGCGAGATGTTCGTCGCCGGAGAATGCTTCGTCCGGCTGCGCCCGCGGCGCGCCGAGGACGGCCTGCTGGTGCCGTTGCAGCTGCAGCTGCTGCAGTCCGAGATGCTGCCCTTCGAGAAGATGGAGGAGCTCGGGAACGGCCGGCGCATCCGCTGCGGCATCGAGTTCGACGCGATCGGTCGGCGGCTCGCCTACCACTTCCGCCGCCGGCATCCCGGCGACAGCACCGACCGCGGCGCGGTGATCCCGGAGACTGTGCGTGTGCCCGCAGGCGAGGTGCTGCACATCTACCGGCCCATCGACGCCGGCCAGATCAGGGGGCTGCCTCATGTCGCGCCCGCAATGGTGCGGCTGTTCCTGCTCGACCAGTACGACGACGCCGAACTCGACCGGAAGAAGACCGCGGCGATGTTCGCGGGCTTCATCACCAAGACCGCGCCCGAAGAGCAACTGATGGGCGAGATCGAGGCGACCGACGACAGCGGCGCGACCGTCAGTCTGGAGCCCGGCACTTTGCAGGTGCTGTTGCCCGGCGAGGACGTGAAGTTCTCCAGCCCCGCGGATGTCGGTGGCGGCTATGAGGCATTTCAGTACCGAACGCTGCT
>JANOEW010000165.1:0-8492 GCA_031413475.1 Amaricoccus sp. | reverse complement strand
GCGCCTGCCCGGCTGGCGCGGAAACGCGCCTGCCCCGGGCGGGCAGGCGCGGCCTGATTTGTCGACGGACAAATCAGGCGGGATCGCGGTAGCGGTTCGCCTCATCCGGAAGAGGCCGAAGCAATCATCCGGACACCGTATCAGACCGCGCGCAGCGTCGCGACCACCCGGTCGCGAAACCGCGCCCGGTCGGCGTCGTCGGCGTGGTTCATCGCGTGCAGCTGTCGCCAGACGAACCGGCAGCGCGGGTGCAGCAGCGGCCGCATCCCACGCAGGAACAGGTTGCGCCCCGGGTCGCGGATCACCCGCAACCACCACCACGGGCTGCCGCTGGTGGTGATCGCCACGAACAGCCTGAGATTGTCGAGCTTGCGGGTGACCCGCCCGAGCCGCGCCTTCGGCACCTCGAAGGTGACGCCGGGCAGCCAGACGCGCTCGAACCAGCCCTTGAGCATCGCCGGCGGCCCGTACCACCAGGTCGGATAGACCAGCACCAGGCCCTCGGCCCAAACCAGGTCGGCGACGTGCGCGGCGTGCGTCGCAGCACTCGTCGCCGGGTCGGCGAAGTAGTCGCGCCATTCCTGCTCGCGGATCACCGGATCGAACCCCTCGGCGTAGAGGTCGCGCACCCGAAGCTCGTGTCCCGCCGCCGTCAGCGTCTCGACGGCGGCGCGGCGCAGGCTTGCGACGAAGCTGTCGGCACAGGGATGCGCGCTGACCAGCAGCAGACGCAACGGGCTACTCGCCGGTCAGTTCCTTGCGCAGGTCGAGCCCGACGCCCTTGTTGACGAACGCGTCGGTCGCGACCTTGGCGACATCGACCGAGCCCGCCTCCAGGATGCCGGCGTCGACCGCCAGATCGTAGAACGCCGCGACCTGATCGAGCGACACCGCGCCGATGCCCTTGGACAGCGCGCCGCCGGCGTCGACGATGCCGAGCGCCTTCATCGCCTCGATCTCCTCGTTCAAGAGCTCCACGGTGTATTCCGGGTTGGCGGCGATGATCGCCTCGTTGCCGAGCGTGGCGTCGCCGTAGAGGTAGGTGTACCAGCCGATGATCGAGGCGTCGACGAAGCGCTGCACCAGATCGGGGTTCGCCTCGACCATTTCGGTGCGTGCCTCGACCGTGGTCGAATAGGTGTTCCAGCCGTAGTCCGCCAGCAGGAAGCTCTCGGGCTCGGCGCCCTCCTTTGCCGCATAAAGCGGCTCGGAGGTGCCGTAGCCCTGCTGCACGATGGTCTTGTCGGTCAGGAACTCGGCGAGGTTGTAGGAATAGGGTCGCACCTGCTCCTCGGTGAAGCCGTGCTCCTTGACCATCCACTGCCAGTAGCTGATCTGGCCGTCGCGGCTGACCAGCACCTTGGGCGCGTTGACGAGATCGGCGAAGTCCTTGTAGGCGCCCTTGTGCGCCATCAGGATCTGCGGATCCTTCTGGAAGAAGGCGGCAACCACCACGGTCGGGATCTCGTTGCGCACGTTGTCGAAGCTCAGCAACAAGTTGCCGGCCATAAGAAAGTCGAGCTGGCCCGCCGGCAGCATCGGCCGGTTGTTCACCTGCGGGCCGCCGGACTGGATGTCGAGTTCGATGCCGAACTTGGCCATCGTGCCGTCGGCGACCGCCTGATACCAGCCGCCGTGGCCCCCTTGGGCGAACCAGTTGGTGCCGAAGCTGACCTTGTCGAGTTCCTGCGCGGCGAGCGGGGAGGCCGCCAAGGCGGCGAGGACGAAAGTAAGTGTTTTCATGGTGGTCATGGTCCCTGTTGAAGTCACGTCCCGGCCATCTCGGCCGTCCATCCCCGCGTTTTCCCCGGATTCATCAGGCCGTGGGGGTCGGCCCGACGCTTGAACGCGATCTGTGCCGCGTCGATCTCCTTCATGCCGCCGTCCTCGATGGTGACGACATGCGGATCGTAGATCGCGCAGCCGTCCGCTTCCAGCTCGGCGATGATCCCATAAATCCTCGCCTTGGTGGTCCAGCGCACCAGCGGCAGCGCGAAGATCTGCACCACGCCGTCCATCCGCGCCATCTCGTGGTGCATCAGCATCTCGTCGCCGTAGCGCGCCATCTGCCGCAGCACCAGGTCGGGGTCGAACGGGCGCGGATAGGCGACCTGCAGGTAGGTCCAGCCCCGATCCTGCTTGAGCGCCTGCAACGTCGTGTGGTTCCAGCCGCATTCGTAGGCCGGCGACAGATTCGCCGCCTCGATCTGGTGCGGCGTCATCGACAGGCTGACCCGCCCGCCGAACTCCACCGCCAGCGCGGCGAACCGCTTCGTCTCCCGCTCCGCCACCATGGCGAACACCGCGTCCCGGTCGGGCGGGAAATGGTCGTTCATCCGCCGATAGTAGGGCGCGAAGCGTCGCTCCACCGGCGTCAGCAGGAAGGCGTCAAGCCCGCTCGCCTGTGCTGCCATCGCAAAACGCAGCGCCACGTCGTAGCCGTCGAACAGCGCGACCGTGTGGGTCCACTCGGTCAGCGGGCTCAGCGCCAGGGTCAGTTCGGTGATGATCCCGTTGGTGCCGTAGGCGTGGTGGGCCTTTTGAATGTCGGCCCCTTCCAGCAGGATCACCTGCGGCGCCGGTTCCAGCGTGACCACCCGCAGCGCCAGCACGTTGCCGCCGTCGCGCAGCATGCCGTGCCGCAGGCTGCCGATCCCGCCCGAGCCGCCGGCGACGAACCCGCCGATGGTCGCCAGCCGCCGTGTCGAGGGCCACATGTTCAGCATCTGCCCGGTCGCCGCCGCCGCCGTGTCCAGCGCCTGGATGCGCATCCCGGCCTGCACCCGCACCGAGCCGGGGATGATTTCGACGACCTTGTCGAGCTTGGTGACGTCGAGGATCACCCCGCCCTCCAGCGGCACGCATTGCCCGTAGTTCCCGGTGCCGCCGCCCCGCACCGTCAGCGGCACCCGGTGGCGCGCACAGGCCGCAGCCACGCGGATCACCTCCGCCTCGGTCGCGGGCGCGGCCACCAGATCGCCGGTCAAGCCGTCAAGTTCGGCGTTCAGGATCGGCGAATACCAGAAATAGTCCCGCGACTTCGCCGCCACGTAGCTCGGATCGTCGTTCAGCGCGACTCCCTCCAGATCGCGGCGCAAGTCGTCGAGAGCCTCGGGGCTCGGTCTCATGCGCTTTCCCGCTGCGGCTCGGGCTCGGCCGCCAGCGGCCGCCCCGCCCGCCAGACCTGCGGCCGCAGACGCGCGCGCGTCACCAGGTCTTCCGGGCCCGTCGCCTCGATCAGCAGGAAGTCGGCCGCTTCACCGACCTCGATCCGCGGGGCCGGCAGCCCGAGCGCCCGCGCCGGCAGCGTGGTTATCGCGTCGAGCCACTCGGCCGGTTCCAGATGCGCCGCCAGCACCGCCTGCCGCCAGGCGTCGAGCAGATCGTATTCGCCGTACGGATAAAACGCGTCGCGCACGTTGTCGAGCGCCACGATCACGTCCATCCCCGCCGCCCGCGCCTCGTGCATCGGCGCCAGCCCGCGCAGCCGCGGCGTCCGGCCGACCCGGGCGTCCTGCAGATAGGCGTTGGTCGTGGGCAGCACCGTCAGCGCCACGCCCGCGGCCCCGGCCACGTCGAGCAGCGCCGCCACCTCGGCCTCGGGCCGCACGCTCAGCGAACAGGCGTGGCCGCACAGCACCCGGCCGGCCATGCGCCGCCGCTTGGTCAGCGCCACGATGGTGTCGAAGCCCTGCGCCGCGCGCTCCAGCCCCTCGTCGACGTGGAAGTCGAGCAGCACCTCGTGCCGCGCACCCAACGCGAAGACCCGCTCCAGCTTCGCCGGCAGGTGGGCGTTGCGGTAGACGAACGCGCCCAGCACGCCGCCGGCGGTGGCCACCTCGGCCGCGATCCCCGGCCCGAGGTCCGGGTCCCCGAGCAGGTCGAGTGGGACCAGCGCCGCGCGATCGACCCGCACTCGCCCGCGCCAGTCCGCCGCCAGTTCGCCCAGTACGTCCCAGGCCAGCGGCCGCGCCGGCTCGGACCAGTCCACGTGCGTGCGCAGCGCGGCGATGCCGTTTGCCTCGGCCTCGGCCAGCGCCCGCCCGGCCCGCGCCCGCAGGTCGGCGTCGGTCCAGCGCGCCTTGTCGGCGGCGGCGAGCTCGATCGCCTCGTGGAGGCTCTTCGGCCGCGCCCGGATGCGGTCGATCGCATGGGTCTTGTCCAGATGCACGTGTGCGTCGACCAGTGGCGGCAGCAGCATCGCCCGCGGCGGCTCGGCCGAGGGCGCGATCCGCGCGATCCGCCCGCCGAGAAGCGTGACGTCGGCGCAGGCGCCGTCCAGCCAGACTGCGCGCAGCGTCTCAGGTCTCACGGCGGATCTCGCTTTCGTGCCAATGCCCCAGCACCCGGCGCGACGCCCAGGACGTCAGCACGAAGATCGCGATCCCGAGCAGCGACACCAGCACCAAGGCCGCGAACATCCGCGGGATCTCGTTGCGATAGGACGACTCGATGATCCGCGACGCGAGCCCGGTGTTGCGCCCGGCGGTGCCCGCCACGAACTCGGCCACCACCGCGCCGATCAGCGCGAGCCCGCCAGCGACCTTCAGCGCCGCCATGAAGAACGGCAGCGCCGAGGGCGCGAGCAGAAAGCGCAGCCGCTGCCAGGGCGTCGCGCGGTAGAGCGTGAACAGATCGCGCAGGTTGTGGTCCGCCGAGCGCAGCCCGACCACCGTGCCCGACAGGATCGGAAAGAACGCGACGATCCAGGCGCAGATCAGCAGCGCCGCAAAGGTGGAATCGACATAGATCAGGATCAAAGGCGCGATCGCCACCACCGGCGTCACCTGCAGGATCACCGCGAACGGAAACAGGCTCATCTCCAGCGGCCGTGACAGCGCGAAGACCGCGCCGAGCCCGACCCCCCCGACGATCGCCAGCGCCAGCGCCATCAGCGTCAGCTTCACCGTGAACCAGGCCGACCCCATCAGGCTCGGCCCGTCGGTCATCAGCGTCGAGGCGATCCGCGACGGCGAAGGGATCAGGTAGTGCGGGATGTCGTAGGCCCGCACCACCCATTCCCACAGCCCGATCGCCGCGATCATCGTCGCCGCCGGCATGACCCGGGACAGCACCCGCTCCCGCCGGGCGCGGGCGATCGCCTCGACGTTCACCGGGGCGGGAGCAAGCGTTTCAGTGGTCGATGTGAGCGTCATCGAGCGTGCTCTTGAGGGCGCCGGAGACCATCCGGCATTGATCCACATAGGCTTGCGTGCCCCGAAAGCCATCGTCGCGCGGCCAGGGGGCGTCGACCCGCAGATCGGCGGCGACCCGCCCCGGACGCGCGGCCATCACCAGCACCCGGTCCGAAAGATAGACGCTCTCGAACACCGAATGCGTCACGAAGACCACCGTCAGCCCGTGCTCGGCCCACAGCCGCAGCACGTCGTTGTTGAGCTTCATCCGGGTCATTTCGTCGAGCGCGGCGAAGGGTTCGTCCATCAGCAGGATGCGCGGCCGCGTCACCAGCGCCCGCGCGATCGAGACCCGCATTTTCATCCCGCCCGACAGCTCGCGCGGCCAGGCCGCCGCGAAGCGCGACAGCCCGACCTCGGCCAGCGCCGCGCGGACCCGCGGTTCGGCCTCGGCGCGCGGCACGCCTGCCAGCCGCAGCGGCAGGAACACGTTGTCCGCGACCGTCGCCCAGGGCATCAGCGTCGGCTCCTGAAACACGAAGCCGAGGTCCTGCTCGGTCCGCTCTCGCGCGGGCTCGATGGCGATGGTCCCGGCCGTGACCGGCAGCAGCCCCGCGATCATCCGCAGCGCCGTCGACTTGCCGCAGCCGGACGGCCCAAGGAACGACACGAACGCGCCCTCGTCGATGGTGACGCTCATGTCGGCGATCGCCAGCGTGCCCGCGCCAAACTGCTTGCGGACCCGGTCCATGCGGATCAGCGGTCGCGCCACTCTGATGTCCCCCATCAGATCTCGGTCGGGTTGTGCAGCAGCGACACCGGATAGCGGTGCACGTCGGCGAACAGCTCGACCAGCGCGCCCGCCACGTGTGCGATTATCGCCCGCCCGGTCTCCGCCGTCGCCGCCGCCGCGTTGCCCACCGCGCCCGCCTGATTGAGATCCTGCGCCTGCCAGCCGAGCCGCCCGCCGAGCCCCAGCCCGAGATGGGCGAAGTTGCGCTCCAGCCGGTCGGTCAGCGACTCGAACTCGCGCGCGCGCTCCATCGCCACCTTCTCGGGATGAAGCGCCAGCATCATCGCCGTTTCCATCTCGCCCGCATGGATGCCGTGCTTGCGCTCGTGGTCGGACAAGACACCCTGCGGCAGGCCGAGGCCGAACCAGCTGGCGCCGACCGCCACCATCTCGTGGCGCACGCGCAGCTCGCGCGCCACGATGTCGATCACCGCAACCTGACCGCCATGGGAGTTGAGCAGGATCAGTTTCTTCACCCCCGCCGCCGCCACCGACGCGCCGATCTCGGTCCAGGCCCGGATCGCGGTTTCGGCGGTCAGCGTCAGCGTGCCGGGAAAACGCGCGTGCTCGTCCGATTTGCCCACCGCCTGGGTCGGCAGGAACACCACCGGCAGGTCGTCGGGCAGCCGGGGCAGGGCGGCGGCGATCAATCCGTCGAGGATGTCGCGGTCGACCGACAGCGGCAGATGCGGTCCGTGCTGCTCGATCGCCGCCACCGGCAGCACCGCGACCATATGCTGTCGCGCCATGCGCGCGAAGTCATACGTTGTGTAGTCCGCCCAGAACCGCTTCATGCGCCCCCCAGCGCCCGCAGCGGCCGCCCGGGCGACAGCGCCGCGATCATCGCCACGATGCTGTCGCGGTCGATTCCGTAGTGACGGTAGAGCTGCTGCACGGTTCCGGTCTGGCCGAAATGCTCGACCCCCAGCCCGGCGGTGCGGTGGCCCTGCACCGCCCCGAGCCAGCTCAGCGTCGCCGGGTGGCCGTCGATCACCGTGATCAGCGAGCAGTGCCGGGGCAGGGGGGCGAGCAGCCGCTCGACGTGGCTGGTCGCGTCCCGGCCGCGCGACCGCGCGCGTTGCGCCGCCTGCCAGCCGGCGTTCAGCCGGTCGGCGGAAGTCACCGCCAGCACGCCGACGTCGCGCCGCCCCTGCGCCGCCACTCCCGCCGCCGCGATCGCCTCCGAGGCGACGACGCCCTGGTAGGCCAGCACCACCTCGGCGTTCGGCCCCGGCTCGCGCAGCCAGTAGGCCCCGTCGATCACCCCCTGCCGGATCGCCGCCGGATCGCGCCGCGGTTGCTCCAGCTGGCGGGTGGAGAGGCGCAGGTAGACCGACCCGCCCGTCTCGTCACGCAGCCAGGTGCGCTCGTCGCGCAGGTCGCCCTTGCTGTCGCCGTCGCGCTGAAGGTAGTCGAACGCCCATTGCATCACGATCGCAAGTTCGTCCGCGAACGCCGGCTCGAACGCCGCCAGCCCGTCCTGGCTCATCCCGATCAGCGGCGAGCCGATCGACTGGTGCGCGCCCCCCTCCGGCGCGAGGCTGACGCCCGACGGCGTCGCCACCAGCAGGAACCGCGCGTCCTGGTAACAGGCGTAGTTCAGCGCATCGAGCCCGCGCGCGATGAACGGATCATAGAGCGTGCCGACCGGGATCAGCCGCGTGCCGAACAGCTGATGCGCCAGCCCCGCCGCGCCGAGCAGCAGGAACAGGTTCATCTCGGCGATGCCGAGCTCGATATGCTGCCCCTCGGGCGAGAACCGCCACTTCTGCGCCGAAGGCACCCGCTCGTCGCGGAAGGTGTCGGGGATCTCGGCCCCCGCGAACAGCCCGCGCCGGTTCACCCACGGCCCGAGGTTGGTCGACACCGTCACGTCCGGCGAGGTGGTCACCACATGCGCCGCGAGCGCGCTGTCCGACTTCGCCAGCGCGTCCATCAGCCGCCCGAACGCCATCTGCGTCGACGCCGTCGCCTCGCTCGGCGCCGCCAGCGCCACCACCGGCAGCCTCGCCGCCCGCGTCCGCCGCGGCCCGACGTTGAACGGAACCGCGTCGAGGAACGCCCGCAGGTCCGCCTCGGCCGGCGCCAGCCCCTCGAACGGCTCCCACTCCCGCCCGGGACGCACCCCCATCCGCGCCTGGAACTCCGCCATCTGCGCTGGCGTCATCAGTCCCGAATGGTTGTCCTTGTGCCCGGCCAGCGGCGTGCCGTAGCCCTTGACCGTGTAGGCGAGGATCGCCTTCGGCCGGTCGTCCGCCGCCGCCCGGTCGTAGGCCTCCGCGATCGTCGCGGCGCAATGCCCGCCGAGGTTCTGCATCAGCGCGCCCAGTTCGGCGTCCGACCGCCGGTCCAGCAGCGCGGTCACAGCCCCCTGGTCGCCGATCGTGTCCATCAGCCGCGCGCGCCACGCGGCGCCGCCCTGGTAGGTCAGCGCCGAATAGAGCGGGTTGGGGCAGGCGTCGATCCACGCCCGCAGCGCCTCGCCCCCCGGCTCGGCGAACGCGGCGCGCTGCAACGCGCCATACTTCAGCGTGATCACCTCCCAGCCGAACGCCTCGAAGATG
>JANOEW010000164.1:0-6053 GCA_031413475.1 Amaricoccus sp. | reverse complement strand
CCTTCTTGCTCGCAGAACGCGCACGATAGGAATGTGCTCGTTCGATGCGCGCAGTAAAGGGTAGCCTCGGTCGCTCCCTTTAAAAAATGGTTAGGGAAAGAGAAGGGCCTCGCTCGACGGCCGCAGAGCCCGGTGCGATGGGCAAGCCCTTGCCTGGCATCGAGGCGGGGATCGTCAGTCGCGAAGGCGATTCCGTTACCGAGCAGCCCGCGGGCGCCATCGGCGAACTGGCCCTGCGGCCCGGCTGGCCCTCCATGATGCGAGCTTATCTGGGGCAGTCAGAACGCTATGACAAATGCTTCGTCGGCGGTTGGTATTTGACCGGCGACCTCGCGATGCGGGACAGCGACGGGTACTTCTGGTTCGTCGGGCGCGCGGATGACCTGATCAAGTCCTCGGGCCATCTGATCGGCCCGTTCGAAGTGGAGAGCGCGCTGATCGAACACCCGGCCGTGGCCGAGGCGGCGGTGATCGGCATCCCGGATGAGACGGCGGGCGAGGTGGTCAAGGCGTTCGTCACGCTCAAGGCCGGGTTCGAGCCGGGCGAGCCGCTGGAGCGCGAGTTGCGCGGCCATGCCCGCAAGCGTCTCGGCCCGGCCGTCGCCCCGCGCGAGATCGTGTTCCGAGACAGCCTGCCGCGCACGAGATCCGGAAAGATCATGCGGAGGCTGCTGCGGGCGCGGGAACTGGGACTTCCGGAAGGCGACCTGTCCACGCTGGAGGGGGATGGAAGATGACCAAGGTGAAGCTGGACCATGCCCATGCCCGCGATCTTCTACGCGGTATGATCCGCATCCGGCGCTTTGAGGAAAAGTCCTATGAGCTCTACACGCAGGAGAAGATCCGCGGATTCCTGCACCTTTACGATGGTGAAGAGGCGGTTGCCGTCGGCGTCTCGGCGGCGATCGAGCCACGCGACCGGGTGGTGTCCACCTACCGGGAGCACGGTCACGCGCTTGCCCGCGGGATGAGCATGGCATCCGCGCTGGCCGAGATGTACGGAAAGGCCACCGGCTGTTCCGGCGGACGTGGCGGGTCGATGCACCTGTTCGACGCCGAAACCAACCTTTATGGCGGCAATGCCATCGTCGGAGGCGGGCTCCCGCTGGCCGTGGGCTTGGGACTCGGCGACAAGATGCTGGGTCAGGACCGGGTTACGGTCTGCTTCTTTGGCGACGGTGCGCTGGCCGAGGGCGAGTTCCATGAGGCGATGAACCTTGCCGCGCTCTGGAAGGTACCGGTCCTGTTCGTGCTGGAGAACAACCTCTACGCCATGGGCACGGCGGTGGCGCGAGTCCAGGCGAACACCGATTTCACCGAGCGCGCGGCGACCTACGGCATGCCGGCAGAAAGCGTGGACGGCAACGACGTCGTCGCGGTCGAGGCAGCAGCGCATCGACTAGCTCAAGAAATCCGCTCGGGCGATGGCCCACGGTTTCTTGAATGCCGCACCTACCGCACCCGGCCACATTCCATGTTCGACGCCGAGAAATACCGCGAGAAGGCCGAGGTCGCGGAATGGCGCAAGCGCTCACCCATCACGCGCTTCCAAAGCTGGCTGCTTGACAACAACCTATTGCATCAGAACGAGGTCGACGCCATTGAGGCCGAGGTCGAGTCGCAACTTCGCAATGCCGTCGCAGCCTGCGAGCAGGCTCCGCTAGAGCCGGTCGAAGACCTTTCCCGCCACGTGGTTGCCGAAACCCGGCCCGCGCCGCCCGAACCGGCCGAACCCGCACCGCTTATCGAAAGCACCTATCGCGAATGCTGCCGACAGGCGATCACCGAGGCGCTTCTGCGCGACGACCGCGTCTTCATGATGGGCGAGGACATCGGCGCTTATGGCGGCTGCTATGCAGTGTCGCTGGGGCTCCTGAAGGAGTTCGGATCCCAGCGGATCCGAGATACGCCACTGTCAGAATCCGCCTTTACGGGGGCGGGCATCGGTGCGGCGATGGTGGGCATGCGGCCGATCGTCGAGATCATGACGGTCAACTTCTCGCTCCTGGCGCTGGACCAGATCCTCAACACCGCCGCGACCATCCGGCACATGTCGGGCGGACAGTTCGGCGTGCCCCTCGTCGTCCGAATGGCGACCGGGGCGGGCCGCCAGCTTGCCGCCCAGCATTCTCATTCGCTGGAGGCTTTCTTCGCCCATATCCCCGGCCTGCGCGTCGTCGCGCCCGCGACGCTCGTGGATGCGCGTGGCATGCTTTGGACGGCGCTGCAGGAGCCTGACCCCGTCATCATCCTGGAACATGTCATGCTTTACAACATGTCGGGAAAAATCGCCGCGAACGCGGGCGCGGTGGACATCGACCGCGCCTTGGTCCGGCGGCCGGGTCGCGACGTGACGCTGATCTCCTGGTCCAATTCGCTGTGGAAGGCGCTGGAGGCCGCCGAAGCGCTGGCGAAGGACGGGATCGAGGCCGAGGTGATCGACTTGCGCTCGCTTCGCCCGCTCGACGACGCGACGATCTCGGCCTCGGTACGCCGCACCCGCCGCGCCGTCATCGTGGACGAGGGCTGGCGCACCGGATCGCTCTCCGCCGAAATCGCCGCGCGGATACAAGAGGCCTGCTTCTGGAGCCTCGACGCGCCGGTGGCGCGGGTCTGCTCGGCCGAAGTGCCGGTGCCCTATCCAAAGCACTTGGAGACCGCCGCCCTGCCGCAGGTCGGCGACATCGTGGCGGCGGTGAAAGCGCTGCCGGGCGTGACGCCATGAGCCTCTTCACGATGCCCTCGTTGGGCGCCGACATGGAGGAGGGCAAGCTCGTCGAATGGCTGGTGAAGCCCGGTCAGCGGGTGTTGCGCGGTGATGTCGTCGCGGTGGTCGAGACCCAGAAGGGCGCCATCGAGATCGAGATATTCGAGGCGGGCGAAATCGGCGAACTGCTGGCGCAGGTGGGCCAGACGCTCCCCGTCGGGGCACCGCTAGCGCGGCTTGGTCCGGCGGGCGAGGCGGAGGCCGGCGCTCCCCCGGCTGCACCCGGATCTCCCCGGGAGATCCCGAAGGCCTTGGAGTCGCCCGCGCCCCTTCCGGCACAGAAACCCGCCACCGAACCGGCCGCGCCCGTACCGGCCGCCGCGAGCGGCGCCGTGCTCGCCTCGCCCGCGGCGCGGGTTCGCGCGTCTGAACTCGGGATCGCGCTGGATGTAGTGACAGGGTCTGGTCCCGGCGGCGCTGTTCTTCTGTCGGACGTCGAACGCGATGCGCCGGCCCGGCCCGCGCCCGTTGCCGAACCGGTCAAGGACGAACGCCCGAAGGGCAAGCCGGGGCTCGATATGGCCGAGATGCGCCGCGCCATTGCCGCCGCAATGGTCCGCGCCAAGCGCGAGATCCCGCACTACTACCTCAGCCACGAGATCGACCTTCAGGCCGCACAGGACTGGCTTTCCGCCCAGAACTCGGAACGCCCCCCGGATCGGCGGCTGCTGATGGGAGCTCTCCTGATCCGCGCGACGGTGCGGGCGCTGGCAAGGGCGCCGGAACTGAACGGCCGCTTCGAGGCCGATCCCTATGCTCCCTCGGCGCCCGTGCACTGCGGGCTCGCTGTCGCCATGCGCGGCGGCGGACTGATCGCCCCGGCGATCGTCGACGCGCAGGGAATGGGCCTAGACGCGATCATGGAGGCGATGCGCGACATCGTCACCCGTGCCCGCACGGGCCGCCTGCGCAACAGTGAAATCACCCAGGGCACGATTACCGTTTCCAGCCTTGGCGAGACCGGGGTGGATGCTCTGATCGGCGTGATCTACCCGCCGCAGGTGGCGCTGGTAGGCTTCGGCACACCGCGCCCGCGGCCCTTGGTCCGCAATGGCGCCGTCCAGCCGCGCCTTGCCATTGTCGCCACCCTCGCCGCCGACCACCGGATCAGCGACGGCCGCCGCGGCGCGCTGTTCCTGGCCGAAATCAACCGCCTGCTGCAGGAGCCGGAAAGCCCATGACCCCCGCCGACCTCCGCGCCGCCTTCATCGCCGACCTTACAGCCGTCGCACCCGACCTCGACCCCGCGACCATCGAGGACAACGACCATCTGCAGGACGACCTGGGCCTGGATTCTATGGATTTCCTGAAGCTCATCAGCGCCTTGCACAAGCGCTTCAACCTGCCGATCCCCGAAGCCGACTATCCAAGGCTCGCCACCCCCGCGAAAGCCGCGGCCTATCTGGCCGAGATGCTGGCGACCTGACCGCCCTCGGATGACGGCGATAATGAACCGCAGGCAGCAATTCCATCGTCAGCACTTCGTGGCGGCCTTCATAGGCTTGCTCTGTGTGCAGTCTTCGCTTTCGCAGGTTCTGCGGGCTGATCGCCGACAAGGCCTTCGAAGTCGACTGGCTCCCCGCCGAGCTCGACGAGCGCGGAGCCGAGGTCGTCGACTCCCGCATCCGCGGCGCATCCCGCCGCGGCGCATCGACGCCGACATCTCCTAGTGTAGTGGCGCCACCTGATCGAGAACTTCTTCGGGAAGCTCAAGGAGTTCAAGCGCAGCGCCCCGCGCGCCTGCAAGACCTACCAAAGCTTCGCCGCAATGATCTATGCCGCCTCCACCATTCTGAACTCGCGATGAGTCGGCGGGTTCAAGCGAGTGATGCGCGAAGCCCTACAGCCCGGCGAAATCAACCACCAATGCCGCATGGTCGCTGGCGTGCGGCCGATGCCTACCGACGTCTGGCAAGCGCGGCCCCTTGTAGCGGCCCGCTTCGAGGCCCAGACCTTCGCGCACCACGTAGGGCCGCATGTCGGGCCAGGCGGCCGCCAGCGCCGGTGATGCGAGCAGCGCGTCCGGCTGCGAGTAGCGGCCCGAGTGCGCATCCCGATAGGACCAGCGCTCCCTCTCGACCATGCGCGTGGCGAGATCGACGGCGAAGTTCTCCACAAGCGGCGCGATTGCCCGCTCCTCCTCGACGTCCCGCGTCCACGGCTCGTTGAGATCGCCGAGCACCAACCACCAAACGGCCTCGGGCATCGGGAACCGACGCTCGATCAGCCGCCTGACTGCCGCTGCCTCGGCCCGCCGCACCGGCCAAGCCGCGATCGGGTCGGGATAGGGCGCCTTGAAGTGGCAGACAAAGAGGGTCAGCCGGCGCACCGTCACCTCTAGGCAGTCGCGGCGAAAGATCGGACGGTCCTCGCGCAGCGGCGGCGCTACAACGATGCCGAGGTCCCTGGGCGTTACCGCGGCATGGCTCTCGACCGCCTCCGGCGCGATCCGGCTCAACACCGCCACGTCGTTTCCACGCCCATCGTTTCCCGGCAGGCAGATGCGATAGGGATAGGGCGCGGTCCCCGTCGGCAGAAGGAAGCGGTCGTGGAAGTGGTCGAGCGATTCCCGGTCGAAGACCTCCTGCAGCGCGAGCACGTCGGCGTTCACGTCGCGCAGCACAGCGGCCGTCAGCTGCCGGTCCAACGGGTCGAGTCCCGCCGCTGCAGCGGCGCTGTCCTCGGGCGCGTCCGCGTCGCGCGCTCCGTCGAGCCGGTCCGGTCCGCCACCGTGTCGCCGCCGCAGGTTCTGGACGTTGAAGGTTGCGATGCGCATGGGCCTTGTCCGAAGTTCCCGAGCGTCCGGCCAGGTTAGCGGGGCGTCAACAACTATGCATTCTAATCCGTGCAGGTTCGTGTTTCGAAACGCTGTCGGACATTCGCTGGCTCGGGGTTCGGTCCGAACCATCGTAGCTTCATCGCGATACCGGTCAGCGGGCGATCAACACGCCGGTGGCCATGACGTTGACGGCAGTCTGCACTGCGGTGCATCGCACAAACTGGATGCATTCGAGCAGCGACTTCATGTTGTGGATGGTCAGCACGGCGTCCTTGCCACCCAGACCGACCTCTTTCAGTGCGCGGCGCCCGCCTTCCTCGGCGGCGCGGGCAAGCATCATCTCGAGCTCGGCCTCGGACGCTCGGAGAGGGTGAGTTCCATCGTGAAGCGCAACACCGAGGGCGGATAACGTATCCGTCTGTCTCGAAACGGAGAACGGTGTTGCCATGTCAGGATACAGCCACCTCACGGCCGAGGAGAGAGATCGGCTTGCGGATCTGAGGGCCG
>JANOEW010000163.1:0-8299 GCA_031413475.1 Amaricoccus sp. | reverse complement strand
GACGGCACCACCAATTTCCTGCACGGCCTGCCGCACTGGGCGATCTCGATCGGCCTCGAGCACAAGGGCGAGGTGGTCGCGGGGGTGATCTACGACCCGGTCAAGGACGAGATGTTCGTCGCCGAGAAGGGCGCCGGCGCCTGGCTCAACGATCGTCGCATGCGCGTCTCGGGCCGCAAGGAGATGATCGAAATGATCTTCGCCACCGGCGTCCCCTTCGCCGCCAGCGCCAACCTCGCGCCGGCGCTGCGCGAGATCGCCGCCATCGCCACGGTCTCCGCCGGCGTCCGCCGCCTCGGCGCGGCGGCGCTCGACCTCGCCTATGTCGCGGCCGGGCGCGTCGACGGCTTCTGGGAGCGCGCCCTGAACCCCTGGGACGTCGCCGCCGGCATCCTGATCGTGCGCGAAGCCGGGGGGCTGACCGGTCCGCTGGTCGAAGACGGCGACATGCTGGCCGGGGGCGGCATGATCGCCGCCAACGCCAACGTGTTCGACCCGCTCACCCGCCTGCTTCGCGCAGCCTGACGCGGGCCGCCCCGGCCCGCATCTCGCCGCCCGCCCGGTCGAAGCGCAGGTAGGCCAGCGCCCGGCCGTCCGCCGCCGAATAGAGCGTGCCCGCGACCTTGCCGTCGGCCACGATCGTCGTCCCCGGCGGCGGCGGCGGCCCCTCGATCTCGACCTGCGCGAGCCCCTTGCGCAGATCGGTCTTGTGCTTCATCCGGGCCGTGACCTCCTGGCCGACATAACAGCCCTTGCGGAAGTCCACCCCGTTCAGCCGCTCGAACCCCATCTCGAGGATGTAACTGTCGTCGGGGATCAGCTCGACCCCGCTCTCGGGCGCCGCATGCGCGACCCGGAGCGCCGACAGCCGCGCCGGATCGAGCGGCGCCATGCTCGCGACGAAGGCCGCCGCGTCGGCGACGCAGGCCCGCCATCCCAGCGCCGGATGGCGCGGATCGGCGAAGGCGCCCGGCGGCGTCGGCCCCAGGCCGACGGCGATCTCGCGCCCCGCCGCCGCGATCGTGACCGGCGCGCGCAGCCGATAGACCGCGAGCCGCTGCGCCAGCGCCGCGGCGCGGTCGGCCTTGACGTCGACCAGCACCTCGTCGCCGTCGGCGAGCAGAATGAAATCGAACAGATACTTGCCCTGTGGCGACAAAAGCGCCGCGTAGACCGCGCCCGCGTCGAGACTGGCGACATCGTTCGTCACCAGTCCTTGCAGGAACGCCCGCGCCCCGGCGCCGCCGACGCGTAGCACCGCCCGATCCGCCGCCGCCAGCCCCGATGTCGCCGCGCGCTCCACCCTTCCCCCATAGCCGCTCCGCGCGCCCGCGCCAAGTCGGGCGCGCCCGGAAGGATTTCATATAGGCTTGAAACCCTATCGGGCGGTCCAGGGGCCGCCAACAGGCGGGGAGAGAAAACGATCCGGCCAACAGGCCGGTCCGCAGCCCGTCTCGCATCACGCGCCCGCGAACTGCAACCGGTAGAGATCGGCATAGAGCCCGCCCTGGGCGATCAGCTCGGCATGGGTGCCGCGCTCCACGATCCGGCCGCGATCCATCACCACGATCATGTCCGCGTCGAGAATCGTGGTCAGCCGGTGCGCGATCACCAGCGTGGTGCGCCCCCGCTCCAGCCGGTCGAGCGCGGCCCGGATCATCGCCTCGCTCTCGGCGTCGAGCGCGGAGGTCGGCTCGTCGAGCAGCAGAAGCGGCGCGTCGCGCAGGATCGCCCGCGCGATCGACAGCCGCTGCCGTTCGCCGCCCGAGAACGACGCGTCCGACGGGATGATCTTGGTGTCGTAGCCCTGCGGCAAGGCCCGGATGAACCCGTCGGCCGCCGCCGCGGTCGCCGCCGCCTCGATCTCGGCGCGGGTCGCGTCGCGCCGCCCGAAGCCGATGTTCTCCGCGACCGTCCCGGTCAGCAGCACCGAATCCTGGCTCACCACCGCGATCTGGTCCCGCAGCGAGGCCAGGGTCAGTTCGCGGATGTCGAGCCCGTCGAGCACGATGCGCCCGCTGGTGGGGTCATAGAGCCGCGGCAGCAGGTTGAACACCGTCGACTTGCCCGCGCCGGAGCGCCCGACGAACGCCACGCGCGACCCCGGCAGCACGGTCAGCGTCACGTCCTCGAGCGCCACGTGGCCGTCGGGATAGGCGAACTCCACCGCCTCGAACACGATCTGGCCCACCGCGCGCCCCATGGTGTGCGGCCCGTCCACGATCGAGTTCTGCGTGTCGAACAGCATGAAGATGCGGTCGAGCGCGGCCCCGCCCTGCGCCGCCGCCGCATAGGTCGAGCCGAGCTTGCGCGCTGGCGAAATCGCCACCCCGAGTCCGGTCAGCAGCCCGGTGAAATCCGCCAGCGTGATCGTGCCGAGGCTCATGCGCCAGCCCACCACGAACAGCAGGATCGCCACCGCGAGCCCGCCGAGCATCTCCATCAGCGGCGAGATGCGCGCCTGCCAGCGGTTCACCTTGATCTTCAGCCCGAACATCCCTTCGAAGATCGTGCCGGCGTTCTCGGCCAGCGGCTCCTCGAGCTGGTAGGTCCGAGCCATGCGGATGCCCGCGAGCCCCTCGGTCACGCTCGACGTCATCATCGAAACTTGGTTCTGGGTGCGCCGCGACAGCCGGCGCAGCCGCTGGCCGATGATCGTGATCGGCGCCAGCGCCAGCAGGAACACCCCCAGCATCCCCAGCGTCAGCGGCCAGTCGATCGTCAGCATCATCGCGAAGGCCCCGATGATGGTGAACACCGAGGTGATGCCGCCCATGATCGACTTCACCGACCGGCTCACCAGCCCGATGTCCGACGAGAACCGGGCCGCCAGCCCCGCCGGCGCCTCCGAGCGCAGCTGTGCGAGGTCGGTCCCCACCAGCCGGGCGAACATCGCCTTCTGCAGGTCGGTCTCCGAGCGGATCACCGCGCGCTGCACCGTGGTTTGCCGCAGATAGTCGGTGATCGCACTGACGGTCGCGAGCCCGAGCACCGCCGCCGGTCCCCAATACATCACCGAATACTGCGCGGTCTCGAAGGCGCCCACGATCAGCTGCATCAGCTTGGCGTAGGCCGCCGTCGCCGCCGCGGTCAGCGCCATCAGCACCAGTCCGAACACGTAGAGGCGGCGCTCGCGCACCAGCCACTCGCGCCACAGCCGCAGGTAGGGGCCGGTCTGGACCGGGCCGGGTTCGGGTTTGCGTTTGGCCATTCGCGGGTCCTGGAGGCGGGCCGGCGTGGGCCTAACACGCACGGCCCGTCCGAAAAAGGCGATTCGCCATTTCCCCCACCGCGTCGGGCGGGACAGGGCCCCGGCGCGTGCGACGCCGCCACCCGCGCTCGCTGCCGCCGCGCGTAAGCCGCGACCCCTGGCGCGTCACGACCCGGCCCCCGCGTCTGCGGCTTCCAGAAGCGCCGTCGCGCGAATTGACAGCCGGCGACGTCATGCGGTTAATGCCGGCGACGGCGGGCCCGGTAAGGTCAGGCCGGCGCGCCACGCACCCACGGCAAGGAGACCAACCCATGGCCGATCTGATCGCTATCGTCTTCGAATCCGAAGCCAAGGCCGAAGAGGTCCGCAACAAGGTCCTCGCGATGAGCAAGGACTATCTCATCGACATCGGCGACGCCGCCATCGCGGTCAAGACCGCCGACGGCAAGGTCAAGCTCAACCAGCTGATGAACATGACCGCGGCGGGCGCCGCCGGCGGCAGCTTCTGGGGCCTGCTGATCGGCGTCCTGTTCCTCAACCCGCTGCTCGGCGTCGCGGCCGGCGCCGCGGGCGGCGCCATCGGCGGCGCATTGACCGACGTCGGCGTCAACGACAAGTTCATGAAGGGTCTCGCGGCGGCGGACATCGCGCCCGGCGAGGCGATCCTGTTCGTGCTGGTCAAGAAGGTCACCGGCGACAAGGTGCTCGACGGCATCAAGGGTGTCGGCGGCCGCATCCTGCAGACCTCGCTCGACCACACCCGCGAGGAGCGCCTGCGCGAGGCGCTGGCCGGGCAAGTGGCCGACACGACGAGCTGACCCACGGCCGAGCCGGAAGCGCGCCGCGCGAGACGGTCACCGATCGGGACAGAGATGAATTGCGGCGGCGGCGGCGCGCTGAACTGACCCGCGCCCGCCCCACGACACGGGGCGGGCGAGACCCACGGCGTCACCCGCATCACGACCCGCCGGTGCACCGCCGCGGGTCGGGCTGGATCCGCCTCGATCTCAAAGGCGTTCTGCGGCGACCTGCTCGCCGGCCTCGTCGCCGATGGCGCGCTCGGCCTGACCGATCCCTTGAAGGACCACCTGCCCCCGACACGGTAGTTTCGCCGACGGACGACCGCACGCTGCGGATCATCGACTTTGTCACCCGGACCTCCGGCCTGCCGCGCGAGATGGCCCAGACCGACGGCACGCCCGCGGACCCTACGAAGGCCACACCCGCGCCGCGCAGATCGCGGCGCTCATGGGCGACCCGCCCTCTGCGCGCCGAAGCGAAGCGCTTGTCGGAATCGCGCGCCTGCCACACTGTCTCGGCAGTTCTTTTTCTGGAGGGACAGCCAGATGACCGAACCGACCGCGCTGCCGGCGCGCCGCCTCGTCGCAACGCTCGCGATCCTCGCCGTCGCGAGCCTCGCGCCTGCGAGCGCCCGCGCCGAGGACCCGCTGCTGACCGAAGCGGTCAACTTCGCCGGCGCCATCGCCTTCCTCGGCGGCGGCGCCCCGGCCCTGGTCATCGCCGCGATCAAGGACGGCGAGACCGCCGTCGCCGGCTTCGGCGAGACTTTTAAGGGCTCGGGTCAGGCCCCCGACGGCGATACCTTCATGCGCATCGCCTCGATCTCCAAGGCGTTCTGCGGCGACGTTCTCGGCAGTCTCGCGGCCGGGAACGCGCTCGCCCTGACCGATCCGTTGCAGGATCACCTCCCGCCCGCCTACGTCGTGCCGCAGAAGGACGGCCACACGCTGCGCTTGATCGACCTCGTCACCCAGGCCTCCGGCCTGCCGCGCGAGGTTCCGAACCAAGCCAACCCCACCCCCGAGAACCCCTACGACGACCCCTTCGGCGGCAACACCCCCGAGGTCCAGATCGCCGGCCTCCAGGGCGACCCCTACCTGTTCCCGCCCGGCACCGGCGCCCTTTACTCGAACTGGGGCTACGACCTGCTCGGCGCCGCCCTCGCCCACACGACGGGCAAACCCTACGCCGATCTGCTGACCGAACGTGTGCTCACCCCTCGCGGCATGACCGACACCAAGTTCAACCTGGCGCCCGGCGACGAGGCCCGCGCCATGCACGGCCACGGCTTCGACGGCGCGCCGATGCCCTGGGTCCCGTCCCCCGCCACCATCGAATGCGCCGGCGGGCTCTACACCACCGCCAACGACATGCTGAAATGGATGGCCTGGCACCTCGACCGCGACGACGCCGCGAACGCCCAATGGCGCACGATGAACCACGCCGCCTGGCTCTGGCGCGACGGCCTCGTCCCGGTCGGCGGCCTCGACGACGCCGGCGCGATGACCGCCATGTCGCTCGGCTGGGTGGTGGTGGCGCCGGTAGGCAACGCGCCGCTGATGCTCAACAAGACCGGCGGGCTACAGGGCGAGTTCAGCTATGTCGTGATCGCCCCGACCCGCGGCGTCGGCGTCTTCGTTTCGATGAACGAATTCAGCGTCGGCGGCTTCCCCCTGATGGTCCAGACCGCCAACAACCTGATCGCCGAACTCACCCCGCGCTGAGCGTCCGTACGCACTCCGTCGGGATCGCCGGATTCGGCGTTAACTCTTTTACTGAATCAAATCATAATGTTACAGGGTGTCCAATCTCGGACACGCCGCAACCGCCTCCTCCAGCGCCCCCGGCAGCGCGGCCTCAAAGGCGTCGAGGTCCGCTTCCCGCCCCGCCGTGACCCGGATGCAGCGATCCTGCGGCGCCACGAACGGCATCCGCACGAACACCCCACGCGCGATCAATCCCTTCACCACCGCCCGCGCGAACGCCCCGTCCCGGCCGCAGTCGATCGTGACGAAGTTCGTCGCCGAGGGCAGCGCCCGCAGCCCCTGCCCCGCCGCGATCGCCCCGATCCGCGCCTTCGCCGCCGCCACCTCGGCCAGCACAGACGCCAACCACCCCTGATCCCCCAGCGCCGCCAGCGCCCCCGCCTGCGCGATCCGGTTCACCCCGAAGTGGGTTGCGCACCCGGTCGAACGCCGCGATCAGCCCCGCCTCGCCCAGCGCATATCCGACCCGCGCCCCGGCCATCCCGTAGGCCTTGGAGAACGTCCGCATCCGGATCACCCGCGCCTCGCGCACGTCCAAAGGCAGGATCGCCTCCGCCGGCGCGAAGTCCGCATAGGCCTCGTCGAGGCACAGCACCGCGCCCTCGGGCAGCCCCGCGACCAGCGCCGCCACCTCCCCGGCCGTCCGCCACGAGCCCATCGGATTGTCCGGGTTCGCCAGGTAGACCAGCCGCGCCCCGGTCTCCCGCACCGCCGCCAGCAGCGCCTCCGGGTCCTCCGCGTCGTCGCGGTACGGCGCGGCGCGGACCGCGCCGCCGAACCCGGCCACATGATAGCCGAAAGTCGGATAGGCCCCTGCCGAGGTCACCACCGGGTCCCCGTCGGCCACCAGCAGCCGCACCAGGTTGCCGAGCAGCGCGTCGATCCCCTCGCCCACCATCACGTTGGCCACCGGCGCCCGGTGATGCGCCGCGATCGCCGCGCGCAGGTCCCACGCCTCCGGATCGCCGTAGCGCCAGACCCCCGCCGCCGCTTCGGCCATCGCCGCCACCGCCAGCGGCGAAGGCCCGAACACGCTCTCGTTCGCCCCCAGCCGCGCCGCGAACGTCGCCTCCCGCGCCCGCTCCTGCGCCTCGGGCCCCACGAACGGCACGCTCGCCGGCAGCCGCTCCGCCAGCGGCGTCAGGCGCGCGATCATGCGCGCCGCCCTCGGACCGGATAAGGCGATCGTCCGGTGGACGATCGACCCGGGCCGTCGCCCGCAGCGCAAGCGGAGGGCGAGGGGCGCCGGGGTTCCCCGAACCGCGCCATCGGGACGCGACCGCCCCGGCGGATGCGAGAATCGCGTCCGCCCGTCACGCCGAAGGCGTGCCTCCGGCACGACGCAGGGGCGGCCGCGGCTTGCCACGGGTCAAATCGGGCGGGGAAATCCCGATCGGCTCGCAACAGCCCCCAACCGAAACGCATGGCCCGCATCACAGCCCCGCCAGCCTCGCCTTCGCCGCCCCGAGGATCGCGATCTCATCCTCCAGCGCCTCCAGCCGCGCGCGGTTCTCGTCCACCACCTCCTCGGGCGCGCGTCCCACGAACGCCGCGTTGCCGAGCTTCGCCCGCAGCCCCTTCGCCTCGCCCTCGAGCTTGCCGAGCGCCTTGCCCAGCCGCGCCCGCTCCGCCTCGATGTCGATCACCTCCGCGAGCGGCAGGCAGAAGCTCGCCCCGCCCACGCTCAGCGTCACCGCCCCCTTCGGCGCCTCCACCGCCGCCTCGAACCGCTCGACCCGCGCCAGCCGCGCCACCAGCGACCGGTTGCGCTCCAGCGCCTCCCCTTGCGCCGCCGACATGCCCAGCGCGACCAGCGGAACCTTCGCCCCCGCTGGCACGTGCATCGCCGCCCGTACCGAGCGCACCTCCTCGATCAGCCCGATCGCCCAGCCCATCTCGGCGTCCGCCGCCGGGTCCACCAGCTCCGCCCCGTACCCCGGCCAGGCCGCATGGGCGCACAATCCGCCCCGCCCGAACCCCTGCCCCCAAAGCGCCTCGGTCACGAACGGCATGAACGGATGCAGCATCACCAGGCACTGCTCCAGCGCCCAGGCCATCGTCGCCCGCGTCTCCGCCGCCGCGGCCGGGTCGTCGAACAGCGGCTTCGCCAGCTCGACGTACCAATCGCAGACCTTGCCCCAGACATGCGCATAGAGCGCCCCCGCCGCGTCGTTGAACCGGTAGGCCTCCAGGCCTGCGTCCACCGCCTCGCGCGCCCGCCCGGTCTCGCCGACGATCCACTTGTTCGCGATCAGACGCACCGCCCCCGGCTCGAACCCCTCCACCCGCCCGCAGCCGTTCATCTCCGCGAACCGCGCCGCGGTCCATAGCTTGGTGCCGAAGTTGCGATACCCGGCGATCCGGTCCTTCGACAGCTTCAGGTCCCGCCCCATCGCCGCCATCGACGCGAGCGTGAAGCGCACCGCGTCCGCGCCGTACTCGGCGATCAGATCGGCGGGGTCGAGCACGTTCCCTTTGGTTTTGGACATCTTGACGCCATCGGCGTCGCGCACCAGGCCGG
>JANOEW010000162.1:0-2110 GCA_031413475.1 Amaricoccus sp. | reverse complement strand
GGTTCGGATCGCGCTGGTTGCGGTTCACGAAGGCGAGGAACCGGGCGTAGCGGTCGAAAATCTCGTAGGAAAAGGCGACGAAGACGCGGAACGTCTCGGGAGTCGCGGCGAGCGCGGTCATGTCCGCCTCGACCATCGCGGTCAGGCCCGCCTCGGCCGCCTCGGCGTGGCGACGGTGGTTCTCGGCCGCGCCGTCGCCGAGCCGCAGCGCCAGGTCGGCGCGCAGGCCGGGTTCGAGCGCGAAGCCGTCGAGCAGCGCGGGGTCGCCGAAGAACGCGCGCCAGCGCTCGGAGCCGACGGAGGCGTTCGAGAGCCGCATCTCCGGGGTGTCGACGCCGAGGAAGCGCAGCGAGCCGCTGCCCTCGAGGTTGACCTGGAGGGTGTCGCCGTCGGGGACGGCCTCGGCGAGGGACTGGACGCTGCCGTCGACGTTGCGCCGCAACCCGAGCGTGGTTCGTACGTCGCCGAGGTCGGTGACCTTGAAGAATACGGCGGGCCGCATCGGCATGGCGTGGCTCCTCGCGAACTGGGAAAGAGGTCGGGGGTGGGCGCACAAACAATCGTGTGAGGATAGCAGATTTCGCCGGGCCGTTCCACGACGCCGTGGACGGGCTTGGATGTCGCTGGCGGGCGCATACCGATCGGGGCGGCCGGTTGCTTCGGGTCGGGCATTGACGGAGCAGCGCGGCCGCGCCACCTGAACCATCGGAGCGACGGAAGGGTCGGCGATGAAAAGTCCCTTGATGAGTGCGTGGCTGAGCGCGGCGAACAGCGCCGCGGGGGCGACGCGAGGCGTCTGGACCGCGGAGATGCGGCGCCAGCAGGCGGCGATGGCGCGCGAGATCGTGCGCGCGGCGAGCGGCGCCGCGCCAGCGTCGAAGCCGCGTGCGGGCGTCAAGCGGACCGGGAAGCCGGCGAAACGCTGACCGACCCCTCGGGCAGGGCGGCGGGCTACTCGCGCGGCCCGATCAGGTCGGCGACGAAGCGGGGGACCTCCTCGGTGGCGGGGCCGTAGTGGCGGTCGTCGAACGTGCGGGCGGTGTCGGACGGCGCGAGGTTGATCTCGATGGTGCGGATGCCGAGATCGCGGGCGGCAGCGACGTAGCCGGCGGCGGGGTAGACTGCGCCCGACGTGCCAATGGCGACGAAGAGGTCGGCAGCTCCCAAGGCCGCGTCGATCGCGTCGAGGCCGTAGGGCATCTCGCCGAACCAGACCACGTCGGGCCGCAGCCCGTCCGCACGGCCGCAGGCAGCGCAGATATCCTCGACCGCGAGGTCTTCGCGGCACTCCGCGACGGCGCTGCAGCGCGCGCAGCGGGACTTGAGCAGCTCGCCGTGCATGTGGTGGATCTTCGGCGACCCTGCGCGTTCGTGCAGGTCATCGATGTTCTGGGTGCAGAGGAACAGCTCGACGCCGCTCGCGAGGTCGGCGAGAGCGCGGTGCGCTGCGTTCGGGGTCGCGGCGATCAGGTTACGGCGGCGGGCATTGTAGAAAGCGTGCACGGCCACCGGATCACGGGCGAAGGCCTCGGGGGTGGCGAGCTTAGTCGGGTCGAACTTTGCCCAGATTCCGTCGGCGTCGCGGAAGGTGCCGAGCCCGCTTTCGGCCGAGACGCCGGCGCCGGTCAGCACGAAGACGCGCATCAGGCGGACGCGAACGCGCCGGGGCGGACCTCGGCAAGCCGGGCGCGCTGCTCGGGGGTCAGCGCGGAGGCCTCGATCATGTAGGTGTGGATCGAGAAGACCACGGCGCGGGTGACGGGAAGGCGCAGCAGGACCTGGCGCTCGACACGGACGAAGCGGGCGGCGCCGGGCTCGGGGGTGTGGCGGGAGAACTCGGGGCGCGGATTGTGCAGGTCGTGGGCCGAGTAGACGAGCAGGTTGGCGCGCATCACCGGGGCCTCGGGGCGGATCAGGTCGAACATGCGCTGGACGCGGCGGGCGATGTTCTCGTCGTAGGGGGCGACGGGGCGGTGGATGCGGGCGAGGCCGTGGCCGAGCTTTTGCGCGAGCGTCCAGTTGGAGGGGAAGCAGAGGATTGCGCCGGTGAGGACGTGTTCGGCGGTGGCGTCGGGTTTCTCGAGGAGGCAGAGATCCTCCTGGACGAGGC
>JANOEW010000161.1:0-3633 GCA_031413475.1 Amaricoccus sp. | reverse complement strand
CCGGTTCGGCTTCGCGGTGGTTCTCTGGCAGCTCGTGGGCATCCTGCGGCGTGAGCGCCCGGACGTGGTGGTCACCACCGGCGCGGCGCCGGGATTCGTGGCCCTGGCCGCGGCCAAGCTCCTGTTCGGAAGCCGGACGATCTGGATCGATTCCATCGCGAGCGCCACCACGCTCTCGCTCTCGGCGCGCCTGGCGCGGCCGGTGGCCGACGTCCGGCTGGTGCAATGGGCCCATCTCGCGCAGCCCGAGGGCCCGGAGTTCTGGGGCGCGATCCTGTGATGACGGGAACGGAAAAGCTCCACATGAGTTAATGCCGCGGAATGCCGCTCGTCATATCAACGACTTGTTCGGGAGCCCGTGGTTGGAGCGTCGCCGCGGTCGGCCCGGGACGCTGGACAAACGGCGCTCGACTACCTAAAAGACCGAGGGCAAACCCGCTCCTTGTCTGCCTGTCGCGCCCAAGCCATCGGACGCTTCGTCCCGCATCGGCGCAGTGAGTTTCTGGTTTCGATCGAGTCATGGCCACGACAGCACCCCGGAAAATCATGGCGATCGCCTCGGGCGGCGGACACTGGGTTCAGATGCGCCGGATCATGCCGGCCTTCGCGGGGCTCGACGTTTTCTACGTCAGCCTCGATCCTTCCTCCGCCGCCGACGTGCCGGGCCGGACCTACTACACCGTGCGCGACGTCAGCCGCCGCGACCGGCTCGGCTTCCTGGTGCTCGCGGGCCAGCTCGCCCGCATCCTCGCGCGCGAGCGGCCCGACGTGGTGATCACCACCGGCTCGGCCCCCTGCCTCGTGGCGCTCGGGCTCGCCAAGACCTTCCTGCGGGCGAAGACGATCTGGATCGACTCCATCGCCAACGCCGAGCAGCTGTCGTCCTCGGGCGCCCAGGCGCGGCGCGTCGCCGACGTCTGGCTGACCCAGTGGGAGCACCTCGCCCGGCCCGAGGGGCCCGAGTACTGGGGCGCGGTGCTGTGATCGTCGCGGAGAGGCGCTCGTGATTTTCGTCACCATCGGCTCGATGTTTCCCTTCGACCGGCTGATCCGGGCGATGGACGGCTGGGCCGAGGCGCATCCCGAGGCCGAGATCCTCGCCCAGATCGGCGCGGGGGACTACGTGCCCGTGCGCATGCCCTGGGTGCGGCGGCTCGATCAGGCCGACTTCGCCCGCACCGTGGCGGCGGCGCGGCTGGTGGTGGCGCATGCCGGCATGGGCTCGGTGATCACCGCGAGCGAATTCGGGAAGCCGATCGTGATGCTGCCGCGGCTCATGGAGCGGGGCGAGCACACCACCGACCACCAGATCGCCACGGCGAACTGGCTGCGCGACAAGCCCGGGGTCTACGTCGCCGACGGAGACGCCGCGCTCGGCCCCCGGATCGCCGAGGCGCTGGCGGCGGTCCCGCCCGCCGTCCCGATCTTCGCCGCCGAGCCGCCGCCGGCGTTCATCGCGCGCATCCGGCAATGCATCTTCGGCCAGTCCTGAGAGAGGGTTCGCATGGTTAAGATCGGTCTGGCGGGGCTGGGCAAGATGGGCGTCTCGCATTTCGCCATCGTCAACTCGCATCCCGGGACAAAGGTGCATGTCTGCGACGCCTCCGGCACGGTGCTCGACGTGGTGGGCAAGCACACCGGCGCGCCGACCTGGCGCGACTACGACGCCATGCTCGAGGGCGCCGGGCTCGACGCGGTGATCGTCGCCACCCCCTCGCGGCTACACGCGCCGATGGTGCGCGCGGCGCTCGAGCGTGGGCTCCACGTGTTCTGCGAGAAGCCGTTCTGCCTCGACTGGCGCGACGCCGAGGCGCTGACGGCGTTGGCGGCCGAGAAGGGGCTCGTCAACCAGGTGGGCTACCACTACCGCTACGTGGGCGCCTTCCGGGAGATGAAGCGGCTGGTGGATCTGGGCGCGATCGGCGAGGTCACCCATGTGCTAGCCGAGGCCTACGGGCCGGTGGTGCTCAAGCCCAAGGGCTCGACCTGGCGCACCGACCGCGCCGAGGGCGGCGGCTGCCTCTACGACTACGCCGCGCACCCGGTCAACCTGATCAACTGGTGCTTCGGGTTGCCGGCGCAGGTCAGCGGGACCGTGCTCAACGGCATCTTCTCGGCCGACACCGACGACGAGGTCTACGCCACCTTCGGCTACCCCGGCGGCCTCAGCGTGCATCTGTCGGTGAACTGGAGCGACGACAGCTTTCGCAAGATGTCGACCAAGCTCACCCTGACCGGGACCAAGGGCCGGATCATGGCCGACCGCCAGGAGCTGCAGGCCTACCTGCGCGACGGGGACGCGGCCCCGCCCGGCTACCGCGAGGGCTGGAACGTGAAATACACCACCGAGCTGACGGAAGGTGTGCGCTTCTACCTGCGCGGCGAGGAATACAGCGCCCAGATCGACGCCTTCGTCGACGCGGTCGCCGGGCGGCCCGTGCGGACGCCGAACGACTTCGCCGCCGCGGCCATGACCGACCGGACCATCGCGCTGATGCTCGACGACGCGGCGCGCGAGCGGATCGCGGCCCCGGTCACCGTGCGCGCGGCCCCGGCGCGCAAGCGCGGCCTCTTCGGGCTGGGGTTCGCGCGATGAGCGGGGCGAACGGGGGCGCCCCGAGCGGCGTAATGAACGGCGCGGCGGGCGGGCATGTCATGGGCGGCCTGCTGTTCGGGGACAACCAGTTCTGCGGCATCAACCGCATGTCCGAGGAGAAGGCCCGCGCCCAGGCGATGCAGTTCCAGGACGTCGCCGCGATCGTCGCGGTGCTCGACGCCGCTTACGACGAGGGCATCCGCACCTTCATGTGCACCACCCACGACCGGGTCGGGTCGGTCTGCGACCACGTCCGGGCGAACCCCGGGCGCTACGCCGGGTTCAAGTTCTACCCCTGCATGCCCTACGCGCACAAATACGCCAACGCGGTGACCGACCACGGCATGATCGGCGCGGCGATGCACTTCATGCCCGACGACGGCCTGCTGAAGACCGCGCTGCGCGGCGGCATGAGCCTCGCCCGCAAGGACGTGGAGGGGCTGGCGAAGATCCTGGTCGATATGGAGATGAAGATGTTCCGCGGGCTCGAGACCCCGGTGATCTTCCTGCAGAACGTCGTGGTCGACCTGCTGCTCGGCATGGGCATGAAGGACGCGTTCCGCATCTTCCACGACTACGTGCGCGAGAAATACGCGGCCGAGCCGGGCTTCATCACCATGAACTTGCCGATGCTGCTCGACACGCTCGACAGCGTCGGGATCGCGAACCCGATCGTCTGCGCCAACATCAACAAGATCGGCTTCCGCGTGTCGGGCGGGATCGACGCCTACATGGAGACGTTGCGGACCCGCAAGTGCCGGGCGATCGCGATGTCGGTGCTGGCCTCGGGCGCGATCCCGCCGCGCGAGGCGATCGAATGGGTGGCCGCCCAGGACGGCATCGAGGCGATCGTCTTCGGCGCCTCGAGCCGCAAGAACATCCGCGACACCAAGAGCATCGTCGACGCGGCCTATGTCTGACGCGACGCGGGCGGCGGGGCGTTTGATCCCGAGGTTCACCCCCGCCCGGGTGTGTCCGAGTTTGGACACGTCTCAATAGATTGATCCAAAAAGGAAAAAGAGTTAACGCCATTGGCG
>JANOEW010000160.1:0-1622 GCA_031413475.1 Amaricoccus sp. | reverse complement strand
GCCTTTATATTTTCGATAAGGAAAGATTCTTAATGAACGACATACTTGATTTCCAGATATTCAATGCCTCAAACGGATATACTGGTATTGACCCCGGATTTACGGGCTCCCAGATCTCGGGCGCGCGCGACCCGTAGGCGGTCTTGACCCACATCAGCAGGCCGAGGCCCGGGGTCGAGCTGCGCGGGTCGTGGATCACGATCGAGGCGTCCGAGGCGATCAGCGCCTCGAAGCTGGTGGGCGGATCGGACATCCGCGCGCTGTCGTAGACGAAGGCGAAGTAGCCCCAGTCGAACGGCAGGAACACCGGATCGTCCCAGGCGACGGGTAGGTCGAGCGCCGGCGCCGCGATCCCGTGCGGCGCGAACAAGCCGGTCGCGGTCGCCTCGGCGGTCAGGTTGGTGTCGAGCCCGAGCACGATGTCGGCCTCGGTTCGGTCGCCCTCGAGCCGCAGCCGGCTTAGCAGCGCCGCGCCGTCGCCGGCCCCGACGAAGCGGACCGTGCAGCCGCAGGTCGCCTCGAAGGCGGCCCTGATCGCGGGGCCGGGGCCCCACTCGGCGGTGAAGCTCTCGTAGGTGTAGATCACCAGTTCGGGCCGGTCCTGGGCGGCCGCGGGGCCGAGCGCCAGGACGAGCGCCGCAGCGATCGGAAGGGTGGGTTGCATGCGCTCCTCCATGAGCTGCGGGATGGGGAGGAGGATGCGGGGGTCGCGTCCCTGCCTTCCCTCCGCCGGTATGAGCCGGTTCAGGTTCGACGGGTCCGCGTGACGCGATCTCAGCCCGGATTTTCGCCGGACACCCCGAGGCGAAAGTTAGCATAGACGCGGCGCCCGGGAAGGCAACCCCGGGCCCGGCGGGAAGCTGGGTGGTCGTGGGGTACCCAGTGGGTCCGCTCGCGTGCGGCGGGCAACCGAGGCGCCGGGCTTCATCGGGTCGATCGCCGGCGAAATTCGCGCTTCGCGCGAGCGCATTTCCGTACTAGAGTGAATAGGCCGCCGCAGGTGGCGGCACAGCGCGCCCGAGCGGCGAAGTTTCCGTCGTTGCACGTTGCAAGCGGGATCAAATAGCTGTAAATGCAGGATATATCTAACAGCTTCACTAGTGAAGCATTTCTTGGCCGCTTGGTTCGCGGAGCAGAAGCGGCCGACGCCGCGCAGGGGAGGAAAACGATGGCAAGCTGGCGCGTGGGCAAGCGCGCCGTGGCCGCAGCCGGCTTCATGCTGGTGATCGCGGCTGCGGCGCAGGCGCAGGAGGCGGAGAAGCCGAACATCCTCGTCATCTGGGGCGACGACATCGGTCAATTCAACGTCAGCGCCTTCAATCGGGGCATGATGGGCTACGATACGCCCAACATCGACCGGATCGCCGCAGAGGGGGCGCTGTTCACCGACTGGTACGGCCAGCAGAGCTGCACCGCTGGGCGCGCCGCGTTCATCACCGGCCAGTCGCCGATCCGCACCGGGCTGACCAAGGTCGGCCTGCCCGGCGCGCCCGAGGGCATGATGGTCGAGGATCCGACCATCGCCGGCCTTTTGCGCCCGCTCGGCTATGTCACCGGCCAGTTCGGCAAGAACCACCTCGGCGACCGCGACGAAATGCTGCCGACCAACCACGGCTTCGACG
>JANOEW010000159.1:0-2189 GCA_031413475.1 Amaricoccus sp. | reverse complement strand
TCGGTGACGAGGATCACCTCGGCGACATGGACTTCAAGGTCGCCGGCACCACCAACGGCATCACCTCGCTGCAGATGGACATCAAGGAGGCGGGCATCACCGCCGACATCATGGAGAAGGCGCTGGCGCAGGCCAAGGACGGCCGGCTGCACATCCTCGCCGAGATGGGCAAGGCGCTGTCGGCGGGCCGCGCGGAATTCTCCGCCCACGCGCCGCGGATCGAGACCATGCAGATCGCGGTGGACAAGATCCGCGAAGTCATCGGCTCGGGCGGCAAGGTGATCCGCTCCATCGTCGAGGAGTCGGGCGCCAAGGTCGACATCCAGGACGACGGCACCATCAAGATCGCCTCCGCCAACGGCGCCGCGATCGATAAGGCGCGCGAGCTGATCTCGGCGATCGTCGACGAGCCGGAGGTGGGCCGGATCTACACCGGCAAGGTGGTCAAGATCATGGATTTCGGCGCCTTCGTGAACTTCTTCGGCAAACGCGACGGCCTGGTGCACGTCAGCCAGCTGTCGGGCGAGCGGGTCAGCCACCCCAAGGACGTGCTGACCGAGGGCCAGGACGTCAAGGTCAAGCTGATGGGCTTCGACGACCGGGGCAAGGTGCGGCTGTCGATGAAGGTGGTCGACCAGACCACCGGCGCCGAGATCAAGGAAGACGCCTGACGATCCCGCTGGCGCCCCACGCGGGGCGCCGGCCCACGCCGGGGGCGCCGTGGCCGAACCCATCGGGATCTCCTTCCCCAAGTCGGGGCGGACCTGGATGCGCGCCGTGCTGCGGCGCGCCAAGGTCAAGCTCACCTTCACCCATGCCGGCCATGGCAGCCTGACCCGCGAGCTCGGCCGGCCCTTCGACGGCGTCCCGCTCGAGCACACCGATCGCCCGATCCTGCTCCTCCACCGCAATCCGATCGACACCGCCGTGTCCTGGTTTCATCAGGTCACCGGCAAGGACTTCGCGCCCGGCACGCTAAAGAACCTCCAGCGCCTAGGCCCGCTGGCGCTCTCGGGCCGCCTGCCGCCGCGGGCCATCGACCGCTTCGTGCTGCACCCGACCTACGGCGTCGAGAAGGTCTGCCGGTTCAACCGCGCCTGGATCGATCACGTCGCGGCGCGCGAGGACTCGCTCATCGTGACCTACGAGGGGCTGCACGCCGACCCGCGCGCAGGCTTCGCGCAGGTCCTCGCCTTCCTCGGCCGCGGACCCGATGGTCTCGACGCGCTGGTCGAGGCGGCCTCCTTCGAGAACATGCAGGCGCGCGAGGCCGCCCGCGCGCCGAAGCGCCTCGCCTTCCTGCGCCCCGACCCCATGGACGAGGGCGCGCGCAAGGTCCGGCGCGGCAAGGTCGGCGGCTACGCCGACGAACTCGCGCCCGAGACCGTGGCCGCGGCCCGCGCCGTGGCCGCGCGCTTCGGCTTCGAGGCCTGAGGCCGGTGCCGCTCGCCCGGATCGGCGACCGGCTGCTGTTCTTCGTCCATATCCCCAAGACCGGCGGCACCAGCGTCGAGGCCTATCTGCGCGCCAAGGGCGCGGTGGCGCTGCACGGCCAGGCCGCGGACTGGTCGCGGGCGCCGGTTCAGCACCTGCACCGGGCGGCCTTCGCCGAGATCGTGCCTCCGGGCGCCTACGACCACGGCTTTGCGGTGCTGCGCGACCCCAAGGCCCGGCTGATCAGCGAGTTCCGGATGCGCGCCGAGCCGCTCGGCGCCAAACTGCGGCCGCTGGGCTGGCTGCGGGTGGCGAACAACCGGGCGCAGGGGCGGCCGACCTACGGGGTGCGGGTCGACCGTCGGCTGGAGTTCCTCGACTTCGAGGGCTGGGTGGAGCGGGTTTTCTACGAGGCCCGGCGCGACCCCTGGCACAAGGGCAACCATTTCCGGCCGCAACACGAGTTCGTCGATCCGGCGCACCGGCTGTTCCAGCTGGAGGACGGGCTGGAGCCGGTGTTCCGCTGGATCGACGCGGTCAGCGGCACGCCGGCGGTCGCGGGCGTGTTCCACGAGCGCCGCTCCGAGCCGGTTCCGCTGGTCTGGGAGCTCGCCTGGGGCGGCCTCGACTGCTCCGACCCGGCGCGGTGGGTAGGCGATCCGCGCAACACCGTCGGCCGTGGCGTCGCCCGTGATCCCCGCCCTCTGATCGGGCAACCTGCAAGCCAGCTGGAGCGACCCGGCGGCCCATTCGAT
>JANOEW010000158.1:0-3149 GCA_031413475.1 Amaricoccus sp. | reverse complement strand
ACCCGTTCGGCAGCAGCGCCGCGGCGCGCTCGGCATGGCGCATCGCGTCGTGGAAGTCGCCGGCCAGCGCGAAGCGCACGGCGGTGGCGAGGGCCGCCTGGCCCTCGTTGCCGAGCCGCGCTTCGGCGAGCGCGAGGTCGCGCAGCACCTCGGGGTTGGCGCGGTCCATGGCGGCCGAGCGGCGCAGCGCCGCGGCGGCCTCCTCCGCAGCACCCGCCGTGTCGAGGTTGAGCAGCGCTCGTCCGAGCCCGCCGAGGATCAGCGGCTCCTTCGGCGCGAGTTCGACGGCGCGGCGGTAGGACTGCGCCGCGGCGGCCGCCTGGCCGGACTCCAGCAGGAACTGGCCGCGGAGTTCGTGGTAATACGGGTCGTTCGGCCGCGCCGCGATTAGTGCGTCGACGTTGGCCAGGGCGCGTCGGACGCTGGGCTCGCGGTGGTAGGCGACGGCGCGGGCCAGCGCGGCGGCTTCGGTGACGTCCGACGCGGGGTAGGCCTTCAGCGTCTGCCCCGGGCTGGAGAGAAAGCCCTTGAACTTCGCGACCATGCGCGCGTGCCAGTAGGCGTCGTCCGGGTCGGGGTCGGGCGCGGGCGGCATGGCGGCGATGCGCGCCTCGAGCAGCGCGATGCGCTCGCTCCACAACGGATGGGTGCGGGTATAGGCGTCCTGGCTGGAGCTGAGCAGGGCCTCCTGGCCACGGAACTGACGCAGCACCTCGAGGATCGCAGCCGGATCGGCGCCGGCCGCAGTCATGTAGCGCAGGCCGGCCTGGTCGGCGGAGGCCTCTTCGGCGCGGCTGTGGGCGAGCGCCGCGCGCATGGCGGCCGTCTGGCTGCCGGCGGCGAGTCCGATGCCTGCTTCGGGGCTGCCGGCGAGCGCCGCTGCGATCGCCGCGGCCAGGCCCACCGCGGCGATGCCGCGCGCCCCGCCGAGCGCCTGGTCGCGCCGGGCGATATGGCCGCCGGCGATGTGGCCGACCTCGTGGGCGATGACCGCGCGCAGCTGGTCCACCGTCTTCAGCCGGGTGACGAGGCCGGTGTGGATGAAGAGATTGGCTCCGCCGGCGACGAAGGCGTTCGGCTGGGAATCCGCGATGATGTAGATGCGGACGCTCGCGGGATTGAGGCCGGCGGCGCGGAACATCGGATAGGCGAGGCGTTCGAGCGTCGCTTCGATCTCGGCATCGCGGATAAGCCCCTGCGCGGCGGCAACGCCGGCGGACAAGGCGAGCCACAGCGCGAGCGCGACGCCGATCACGATTTTTGCCGGCACCTCGGATCCGTCTCCTCAGGTTGCGCGGGCCTGGGTTTCGTGGCTCAAGTCGGCTGCGGGCGCCGCGGCGGCACCCTAGGAGGGCCGGCGTGCGGACATCAAGGCGGGGTGAAGTCGATCCCTTCATTGTGATGGACGTGATGGAGGCCGCCCGCGCCGAAGAGGCGCGAGGGCGTTCGGTGATCCACATGGAGGTGGGCCAGCCCGGAACGCCCGCCCCGCGCGCCGCGCTTGCGGCGCTGACGCGGGCGATGGCGGCGGGGCCGCTCGGCTACACCGTGGCGCTGGGGCTGCCGGAGCTTCGGGCGCGGATCGCCCGGCTCTATCGGGACTGGTACGGGATCGACCTGGACCCCGCGCGGGTGGTGGTGACGGCGGGTTCTTCGGCCGCGTTCATCCTCGCCTTCACCAACCTGTTCGACGCCGGCGACCGGGTCGCGATCGCCGAGCCGGGCTATCCGAGCTACCGCAACATCCTGCGCGCGCTCGACGTGGTTCCGGTGGGCGTGCCGACCCGGATCGAGGACCGGTTCCAGCCGACGCCGGACGCCCTGCCCGAGCGGCTGGCGGGGCTGCTGGTGGCAAGCCCGGCCAATCCGACCGGGTCGATGCTGGGGCGCGAGGCGCTGGCCGCGCTGATCGCCGCGGCGCGGCACCGCGGGATCGCGTTCGTCTCGGACGAGATCTACCACGGCATCCAGTATGGCGCCCGGGCGGTGTCGGCGCTGGAGATCGACGACGAAGTCTACGTGATCAACTCGTTCTCGAAGTATTTCTCGATGACCGGCTGGCGGGTGGGCTGGATGGTCGCGCCCGCGGCGCAAGTGCGGCGGATCGAGCGGCTGGCGCAGAACCTGTACATCTGCCCGCCGCACGCCAGCCAGGTAGCGGCGCTGGCGGCGCTGGACGCAGGCGCCGAGCTGGAGGCGAACCTGGACGTCTACCGGGCGAACCGGGCGCTGCTGCTCGAAGGGCTGCCGGCGGCGGGGTTCGGCCGGATCGCGCCGCCGGACGGCGCCTTCTACGTTTATGCGGACGTGTCGGAGCGCTGCACCGACAGCCGGGCGTTGGCGCGGCGGATCCTGACCGAGGCGGGGGTTGCGGTGACGCCTGGGCTCGACTTCGATCCGCAGCGGGGAACGGGCACGCTGCGCTTCTCCTACGCGGGGTCCAGCAAGGCGATTGCGGAGGGTCTGCGGCGGCTGAAGGGCTGGGCCCTTCGGGCCTGACGCCAGCTCGGGCCCTGGCGTTTCTCGCGTGATCCCGCCGCATCCGATTCGGACGCGTGCAGGCGGCGCGGTCACCCGGCCATCACTCGGCCAGCCTTACCAGCGCGTGCCGCTTCTTGCCCGCCGACAGCTTCAGCGTGCCGGCCAGATCTGCCGCGCCCAAATGCAGGCCGGCGTCGGTCAGCGGCCGGTCGTCGAGCCGCGCGCCGCCTTCGGCGATCAGCCGCCGGGCGTCCTTGCCCGATCCGGCCAGCCCGGAGCGCACCAGCAGCTGGACGATCGAGACGCCGCCCTCGGGTACCTCTGCCGAACTCAGCGTCACCGTGGGCAGGGCGTCGCCGACCCCGCCGCGTTCGAAGACCTCGTGCGCGGTCGCCTCTGCAGCGGCCGCGGCCTCGGGGCCATGGCACAGCGTGGTGACCGCGTTCGCGAGCGCCACCTTGGCCGCGTTGATCTCGGACCCGCCGAGCGCGGCCAACCGGGCGCACTCCTCGAGCGACAGCTCGGTGTAGAGCCGCAGGAACCGCCCCACGTCGGCGTCCGCCGCGTTGCGCCAGAACTGCCAGAACTCCCACGGGGCGAGCAATTCCGCGTTGAGCCAGACCGCGCCGCCCTGGGACTTGCCCATCTTGCGCCCATCCGCGGTGGTC
>JANOEW010000157.1:0-1700 GCA_031413475.1 Amaricoccus sp. | reverse complement strand
GCAGCGGGCCGACACGCTGTCCGGCGGCCAGCAGCAGCGCGTCGCCATCGCCCGCGCGCTGGTGCAGGAGCCCGAGCTGATCCTGGCGGACGAGCCCATCGCGTCGCTCGACCCGCGCAACACCAAGGTCGTCATGGATGCGCTGCTGCGTATCAACAAGCATTTCGGCATCACCGTCATCTGCAACCTGCACTCGCTCGACACGGCCCGGATGTATTGCGACCGGCTGGTCGGCATGGCCGAGGGCAAGATCGTGTTCGATGGCGTGCCGCAGGCGCTCACAGACGACGTCGCTCGCGAACTTTACGGCCTCGATGCCGGTGAGGTCATGGATACCGCCGGCACGTCGCTTCCCCTGCCGGCGCGGGACTCGCGCCCGTCGCTCGCGGTCGCGTGACGCCACCGAAGACCACATCCCCTCAAACGAACCACCGGAGTTTTGCCATGATCGATAGACGTTCGGCCCTCGCGCTCGCGACGGGCGCCATCGCCCTCGCCGTTCCCGGCCTTTCCGTCGCCCAGGACTGGAAGGCCAAGTATCCAGAGATCGTACTGGCCATCGTGCCGGCCGAGAATGCCGGTGGCGTCGTCGACCGCTTTACGCCGTTCGCGAAGTACCTTGAGAAGGAACTCGGCACCAAGGTCACGCTGCGCGTCGCCAACGATTACACGGCCGTCATCGAAGGCATGAAGAACCGCCAGATCCAGGTCGGCTTCTTCGGCCCCGGCTCCTATGCCCGAGCCTACGCGGTTTCCGGCGGCAACACCGTCGCGTTCGGCACCACGCAGAACCAGGATGGCTCGATCGGCTACTACTCTGTCGTCTATGTGAAGGCCGACAGTTCCTACAAGACGCTGGACGATCTCAAGGGCAAGAAACTGGGCCTGGTCGACGTCGAGTCGACGTCCGGCTACAAGGCTCCGACCTTCTTCATGACCCGCGAGGGCAAGCCGCCCGAGAAATTCTTCGCCGTCGCCCAGGTGACGGGCAGCCACGAGAACGCCGTGGTCGCGATGACCCAGGGCACGGTGGATGCCGCGACCAATTGGTGGAACTCGGACACCGACTCAAACCTGACGCGCATGATCACCAAGGGCATGCTGAAGAAGGCCGATGGCACGCCGATGAAGTACGAGGATTTCCGCATCGTCTGGAAGTCGCCGCTGCTCGCCGGCTCGCCGTTCGCCTATCTCAACGACATGCCCGACGACCTCAAGAAGGCAATAGAGCAGGCTTTCTTCAACGCCCATAAGAAAGACAAGGCGGCGTTCGACAAGCTTTCCGACGGCAAGGATCTCGCCTTCGTGCCGGTCGGCCACAAGGACTATCTCGAGTTCATCGAACTCAACAAGTTCCTCGAGGAACTGCGTCGCAAGAAGAACTAATGGTCTGCGCCCGGACCCGGGGGTCGCCGTCTCGGCGGCCCCCATTCTTTGAGGCATTGCCGTGAGAACCGTCGCGATCTTGCCACCGGCGCAGCTCGCGCCACTCGCGCATGTCTACACCGCGGCCGTTGCGGCCAAGCGGCGCTGGATGATCGGCGGGATCGGGCTGCTGATCGTCCTGTCGCTGCTGTCCGGCTGGGCCGGCCAGGTCGACCTGGTGAAATTCTGGAAGGGCCTGCCGCGCTTCGCCAGCTACTTCTACGACATCCTGCCGCGGCTACGGATGGAGACCTTCTTCGCCGACATCCAGGAGT
>JANOEW010000156.1:0-1948 GCA_031413475.1 Amaricoccus sp. | reverse complement strand
GCGACTTGCCGCCGCCGGTGGGCATGATCGCGAGCACGTCGCGTCCGGCCTCGACGGCCTCAACGATCTCCTCCTGGCCAGGGCGGAACTCGGGGAAGCCGAACACTTCGGCGAGCAGGCGGCGAGCCGGGCTCAAGCGGGAGTGTAGCGCAGGAGGGAGATCATCGCCGAGCCATAGCGGCGGGCGTCGAGCAGCGTCAACCCCGGGGACGGGACGATTGCGCCGCCCTCTTCCCAGACGACGAGCGCGCCCGTGGCGATCCAGCCGCCGGCGGCGGCGGCGGCGAGCGCGCGTTCGCCGAGCCCCTGCCCATACGGTGGATCGAGGAAGATCAGATCGAAGGCGGGGCCGGGGTTCGCGCCGATGCGGGTGGCGTCGCGGTCGAGGATCTGCGCGGCGGCCCCGACGTCGAGGCGAGCGATGTTGCCGCGCAGCAGGCGCAGGGCGGGGCGTCCGGTCTCCACAAAAACCGCCGCCGGCGCGCCGCGGGACAAGGCCTCGAGACCGAGCGCGCCGGTGCCGGCGAAGAGGTCGAGCACGCGGCGGTCGCGGGGCGGGGGAGGGTCGCCGTAGCCGCCGTGGGCGAGCAGGTTGAACAGCGCCTCGCGCGCCCGGTCGGAGGTGGGGCGCAGCCGCGCGGTTGCGTCGCCGGCGCCGAGGTCGGCGAGCTTCGCGCCGCGGCGGGCGCCGCCGACGATGCGCATCAGGCGAGCGCCGCGAGCTCGGCGGCCGGGTCGGCGACCGCGCCGGGCTCGGGGGAGCGGCCGGCCTCGATCCAGCGCTTGCCGGTCATGTAGGCGCGCGGATCATTCATCGCGTCGACGGCGAGCAGGCGCGGCCCGGCGAAGTACCAGACCGAGGCGGCCCCGGGGCGGGCACCGGCGCGGGTCACGGTGCGCTCCCAGCCGGTGTTGAGGCCGGCGATCTGCAGCTTGACATCGTATTGGTCGGACCAGAACCACGGCCGCGGGACGTAGGCCGCGTCGCGGCCGAGCAGGCTGGCCGCCACTGCCTCGCCGTGGTCGATGGCGTGGGGCACGCTCTCGAGGCGTATGCGCCGGCCCTCGTGCGGGAAGCTGGCGCAGTCGCCGGCGGCGAAGATGGCGGGATCGGAGGAGCGCCCCGCGGCGTCGACGCAGACGCCGTTGTCGACCGCGAGGCCGGCGGCCTCGGCGAGGTCGGTCTCGGGCGCGACGCCGATCCCGACCAGGGCGAAGTCGGCGTCGACTGTCGATCCGTCGGCGAGGATCGCGCCGGCGACGCGGCCGGCGCGATCGACGAGCCGGGCGAGGCCGATGCCCTCGCGCAGATCGACGCCGCGGGCGCGGTGCAGCGCGCGGAAGTAGTCGGCGGTGGCAGGCGCGGCGACACGGGCGAGGATGCGTTCGGCGGCCTCGACGAGGGTGACGGCGAGGCCCGCCTCGACCAGCACCGCCGCCGCCTCGAGCCCGATGAAGCCGCCGCCGACCACGAGCGCGCGCGCGCGCCCGGCCGCAGGCGCCCGGCGAGCGCGTCCGCGTCGGCGAGACTGCGCATGACCAGCGCGCCCGCGAGGTCGCCGCCCATGCCCGGAGGCAGTCGGCGCGGCGTCGCGCCGGTGGTCAGCTCGAGCCGGTCGTATGGCAGCCGGTCGCCGTTCGCGAGCAGCAGCGTGCGGCCATGGCGGTCGATGGCGGCGACGCGCACGCCGGTGACGAGCTCGATCCGCTCGGCGGCGTAGAAGCTCGGCGGGCGCAGGTGGAGGCGCTCGCGGGCCATTTCGCCCTTGAGGTAGGCCTTGGAGAGCGGCGGGCGCTGGTAGGGGGCCTCGGCCTCGGCGCCGATCAGGGTGAGCGGACCCGCGTGCCCGAGCGCGCGGAGCCGCGCCGCGAGCGCCGCGCCGGCCTGGCCGGCGCCCACGACGACGATCCGTGCGCGCTGGAAATCCATCGGCCTATGGTCCCGGTT